>JBGPIG010000065.1:0-10537 GCA_041484745.1 Nitrospirota bacterium
GCCGCCGCCTGCGCGAATACGGTAATCGGTAGCAAAATAAAAACAGCGAACACGAGACCTCTCGAAGGAAAAACGATCGCGGTGTGGGGGCTTGCGTTCAAACCGAGAACTGACGATATCCGCGAGGCACCCTCCGTAGTAATCATCAACAATCTCCTCCGTGCCGGCGCCGTAGTGAACGCACATGACCCGGTGGCGATACATGAGGCGCGCAAGATCTTTAACAACAGGGTCACGTTCATGGAAGATAATTATGAGACACTTCGAGGAGCCGATGCGCTTGCGGTCGTGACTGAATGGAGCGAGTTCCAGAAACCCGACTTTCAAAAAATAAAACGTCTTATGAGGAAACAGATCATCTTTGACGGCAGGAACATCTATAACCAGGAGGAGCTCCGCAAAATGGGGTTTACGTATTACGGTATTGGAAGACGGTAGGGGCCACATAGAGCATGGCGCAGAGTACAAAGAGCGTTGAGCTGAAGACAGGGACCTTGTCTCCATGCGCTCGGCTCTAAGCGATTTTAAAAGGAGAAAGGTAGGCATGAGAATACTGGTAACCGGCGGCGCAGGCTTTTTAGGATCGCACCTGTGCGAACGCCTATTGAGTGATGGACATGAGGTGCTCTGTCTGGACAATTTTTTTACCGGCAGGAAAAAGAACGTCGCCGGGATGTTAAAGGATCCCGTTTTTGAATTGGTACGACACGATATTGTGCACCCCATCCTGCTGGAGGTGGATAGGATATTCCATCTTGCGTGTCCGGCGTCTCCCATCCACTATCAGTTCAACCCGGTCAAGACCATCAAGACCAACATCCTCGGCACTCTTAACATGCTGGGCAACGCAAAACGGGTCAAGGCCAGGATACTGCTAGCGTCCACGTCCGAAGTATATGGAGATCCCGCCGTGCATCCTCAAAAGGAAGACTACTGGGGACACGTGAACCCCATCGGCATCCGAAGCTGTTATGATGAGGGCAAGCGCGTTGCAGAGACGCTGATGATGGATTACCACCGCCAAAACCGGGTGGACATAAAGATCGTGCGCATTTTCAACACCTACGGGCCCCGGATGCTGGCTGATGATGGACGTGTTGTGAGCAACTTCATCGTCCAGGCGCTCAAAGGCGAGAACATCACCGTTTACGGAAAGGGTTCCCAGACCCGTTCGTTCTGCTACGTGGACGACCTGGTCGACGGCATGGTGCGAATGATGAATAGCGAGGACTTCATCGGGCCGGTGAACGTCGGGAACCCCGAGGAATACACGATCCTGGACCTCGCAAAGAAGATCATAGCTATGACCGAATCGAAATCGAAAATCGTTTATAAACCACTGCCGTCTGACGATCCTACCCAGCGGCAACCCGATATCACACTCGCCAAAAAAATACTCGGCTGGAAACCGAAGGTGTCGGTGGATGAGGGCCTGATAAGGACCATAGACTATTTTCGAAAGGAGTTGGCGCAGGAAGCATAGAACATGGGGCGGAGGGGGTGACAAAACTCCGCTCTTCGCGCTCTGCTCTCTGCGTTTCTGAAATAAGCCATGTCCATCATAGCCATCATCCCGGCCCGATACGGTTCAACCCGGTTTCCCGGGAAAGCCCTCGTTCCGATCAAAGGCAAACCCATGATCCAGTGGGTCTACGAACGGACCAGGCTTTCGAAGCTGATCAACAGGGTCATAGTGGCCACGGATGACAACCGGATCCTCACGGCAGTGAAGTCCTTCGGCGGAGAGGTCATGATGACTTCTCCGGACCACGCCACGGGTACGGACCGGATCGCGGAAGTCGCGAAGAAGATCGATTGCGGACTCGTCGTCAATGTTCAGGGAGACGAGCCCCTGATCCGTCCCGAGATGATAGACGAAGCGATCGCGCCGCTTATGCGGGACGACACCATCCCCATGGGCACGCTCTGCAAAAAGATCCTGGACCGCGACGAAGCCTTCGACCCGAATGTCGTCAAGGTCGTCTTCGACAAGAATGGTTATGCGCTCTACTTTTCCCGCGCTCCCATCCCTTGGGACCGCGACAAATGGGCTGGCAAGAGTTCTCTCAGGGACATGCCCCTTGTCAACGCTATGTATAAACATATCGGTCTGTACGTGTACCGCAGGCAGTTCCTCTTGAGCTTCGCACAGATGTCCCGGGTAATACTGGAGACCGCGGAACAACTCGAACAGCTCCGCGCACTGGAGTACGGCCACCGAATAATGACGGTCGTCACGGAACACGAGTCCTTTGGTGTTGACATCCCCGATGATTTAGGTAAAATATTGCAGCAACTAGAAGAGGAAAGTTGAGAACAACTATGGAAAAGGAAAAAACCGCAACAAAGTACATCTTCGTTACCGGCGGAGTGGTCTCCTCGCTCGGGAAGGGACTGGCAGCCGCGTCCATTGGCGCGCTGCTCGAGGCGCGGGGACTCAAGGTAACGTTCCTCAAGCTTGATCCCTATATCAACGTGGATCCCGGCACCATGAGCCCGTTCCAGCACGGTGAGGTATACGTGACCGACGACGGCGCCGAAACGGACCTGGACCTCGGACACTACGAGCGTTATACCAACGTGACCACCGGCCAGAAGAATAACTTCACCTCGGGAAGGATCTATTACAACGTCATTACCAAAGAACGGCGAGGCGACTATCTCGGCGGCACGGTCCAGGTGGTGCCGCACATCACCGATGAGATCAAGCGCGCAATAACGGACCTCGCAGACGACGAGGATGTCGTCATCATCGAGATCGGCGGCACCATCGGAGACATCGAGAGTCTTCCGTTCCTCGAAGCCATCCGGCAGCTTCGCTACAGCCTCGGCAAATATAATGTCCTCTATATCCACTTGACGCTCGTGCCGTTCATAAAGGCCGCGGACGAGCTCAAATCAAAACCCACGCAGCACAGTGTTAAGGAACTCCTGTCCATCGGTATTCAGCCCAATATCCTGCTCTGCCGCAGCGACCGGCCCGTCCCCAATGACATGAAGAGGAAAATAGCGCTCTTCTGTAACGTGGAAGAGAACTGTGTCATCACCGCGCAGGATGTAGAGACCATCTATGAGGTCCCTCTGAAACTGCACACCGAGGGTCTCGACGACCGGATCATTGAAGCGCTCCAGATCAAGGTCCCGAATGAAGACCTTACGGAATGGGAAACGATCGTCCGAAAAACGAAGCACCCTTCGAAGACGGTCACGATCGCGCTGGTCGGCAAGTATATTGAGCTCAAGGAGGCATACAAGAGCCTGTGCGAAGCGCTCACGCATGGAGGCATAGCGAATGATGCGAAAGTCCGGATCTGCTGGGTCGACTCCGAAGACATCGAGAGCAAGGGCGCGCAAGAAATGCTCAAAGGTATGGACGGTATCCTGGTCCCGGGCGGGTTCGGCATCCGCGGCGTCGAGGGGAAAATCGACGCCGTCAGGTTTGCCCGGGAAGGCAAAATCCCGTACTTCGGCATCTGTCTCGGTATGCAGTGCGCCGTGATCGAAGCTGCCCGCAACCTTTCCGGCATCAAGGACGCGAACAGCCTGGAATTCGACCAGAAAACTCCCAACCCCGTCATCTACCTGCTGGAACAGTGGTATGATTACCGGAGCAAGTCCATGCAGAAACGCGACGTAACCAGCGACAAGGGCGGCAGCATGCGTTTAGGCGCCTACCCATGCCGGATCGAAAAGGAGACCCTCGCCTATCAGGCCTACGGCACGGACGAGATATCCGAGCGCCATCGTCACCGCTATGAGTTCAACAATAAATACAAAGCACCCTTGAAAACAGCGGGGCTGGTGATCAGCGGGATTTCTCCGGACGGCGAGCTGGTAGAGATCGTAGAGCTTAAAGACCACCCCTGGTTCCTCGGCTGTCAATTCCATCCGGAATTCAAATCAACGCCGCGTAAGCCGCACCCGCTTTTCACAGCGTTCATCGCAGCCGCCCTGAAAAACCGGAAAACAAGTTCTTAGTTCTTAGTTTTTAGTTCATAGCTAATCTAAAACTAAAAACTAAAAACAAAGAGAAAGGGTCCTTTGACTAGAGAAATTCGCATCAAGAACATCACCCTGGGCGGAAATAATCCTTTTGTCCTGATCGCGGGCCCCTGCGTAATAGAATCCGAAGGTGCCACACTCGAAGCGGCCGCGCGGCTCAAGCAGATCACTTCTGACCTCCGCATTCCTTTTATTTTTAAATCGTCGTTCGACAAGGCGAACCGCAGTTCAATGAAATCCTATCGGGGGCCGGGGCTGAAAGAAGGGCTCCGGATACTCGGGCGGGTGGCAAAGGAGTTTGGCTTGCCGCTTCTCTCGGACGTACACCGCTTTGAGGAACTTGTGCCTTGCGCTGAAGTCCTGGATATTCTTCAGATCCCCGCTTTTCTCTGTAGGCAGACTGATTTCGTCATAGACGTTGCAAAGACCGGCAGGGCGGTCAATATTAAAAAAGGCCAGTTTCTCGCCCCCTGGGACATAAAGAACGCGGCTGAAAAAGCTGAGTCCACAGGCAACCGGAACATACTCATTACCGAACGAGGGGTGTCGTTCGGCTACAACAATCTCGTTGCCGATATGCGTTCGCTGCCTATTATGCGCGGCTACGGATATCCCGTTGTCTTCGACGCAACTCACGCGGTGCAACTGCCGGGAGCGGCGGGTGCCGCTTCGTCGGGGGACCGAAAATTCGTTCCGCACCTTGCCAGGGCCGCGGCTGCCGCCGGCATCGACGCCTTATTTCTGGAAGTGCACGCCTGTCCGGACAAGGCCCTCTGTGACGGACCGAACATGCTGAGCATAGACGACCTTCCCGCGTTGCTCAAACAAGTCCGGGAGATCGACAGGATCGTGAAACAATGATAGAACGCGCAAAGAAGGTTTTGAGAATTGAAGCGGAAGCAGTTGCTACGCTAATTGACCGCGTCGACGCGCGATTTGTGCAGGCCGTGGAGATGATCCTTCACTGTAAAGGCCGCGTGGTCGTGACCGGTATGGGAAAATCCGGCCATATCGGAAAAAAAATCGCCGCGACGATGGCATCTACCGGTACGCCGGCCCTCTTTCTGCATCCGGCGGAAGGCATCCATGGAGACCTTGGCATGGTGATGAGAGGGGATACGGTCATCGCACTGTCGAACAGCGGGGATACTGAAGAAATAGTGCGAATGCTGCCTTCGCTCAAGCGGCTCGATATCAAGATCATCGCCCTTACCGGTAATCCCGAGTCTACGCTGGCTAAGAGCAGCGACGTAGTGATCAATGTCGGCGTCAAGGAAGAAGCTTGCCCCTTGGGGCTCGCGCCTACGGCCAGCACCACGGCCACCCTGGCCATGGGAGACGCCCTGGCGGTTGCGCTCCTGGACCAGCGCGGTTTCAAGGAAGAGGACTTTGCCTGCTTCCACCCCGGTGGCGCCCTGGGCAAGAAACTCCTGCTCCGTGTCCGCGACTTGATGCATATCGGAGATGATGTCCCTATCGTTTCAGAGGAAACCCTGATCAAGGATGCGATCTACGAGATATCATCAAAAAAAATGGGCGTCACCGCTGTCTTGAACACATCGGGGAAGCTGGTCGGCGTCATCTCAGACGGGGATCTCCGACGCTGGATGGAAAAAACTGAAAAATCCGGTGAGAATCTTCTGGCAAAAAAAGCAAAAGACATCATGACAAAGGACCCCAAGATCGCCAATAAGGATTCCCTGGCTGCCGAAGCGGTTTCCATCATGGAGAGAAACTCCATCACGTGTCTTATCGTCGCGAATGCCGATTCCGTGCCCGAAGGGGTAATCCACCTCCATGATCTGCTCAAAGCGGGGGTGGTGTAGTCTACCAGCACAGAGTACAGCGTACGAAGTTCGTAGTACGGAGTTCAGCATTTATGAAGAAAAAACAAGAACGCCTCAAGGCAAAGATAAAAAAGATAAAACTTCTTCTGCTCGATGTCGATGGTGTGATGACCGACGGCAGGATCATCCTGGACAACCAGGGGAACGAGCTCAAGGCTTTCCACGTACGCGACGGGCACGGGATAAAAATGGCGCAGCGGGCCGGGATCATCGTTGGGATCATCACGGGGAGAAAATCGGAAGTGGTAAACATCCGCGCGCGCGAGCTCGGCATTCAGGATGTCCATCAGGGCACATACGAGAAGATAGCGGTATTCGATTCGATCGTCCTAAAATACAAGCTGCGGGATGAAGAAGTGGCGTACATGGGAGACGACATCGTGGACATCGAGATCTTCAAGCGTGCCGGCATTGCCGTGACGGTTGCCGATGCCGATCCTGTTGTCAAACCGCACGTGGACCTGATCACGAAAGCAGAAGGCGGCAAAGGGGCGGTGCGTGAATTCATCAACCTCATCATGAAGAACCAGGGCAAGCAGCACACCTCATGAGCGTCTGGGCACTGAAGACGCGAAAACGACTGACCCGTCTGTCCCTGACATGGTTGATACGTCTTGTCAAGGCTTTTTCCCTGTTTGTGCCGTACCGTCTGGGCGTATGGGCGGGCGGCGGGATCGGTTGCCTCGCCTATTACCTGCTGCCCCGTGAGCGGAAACGCGCGATCGCCCATCTGACATCGGTGTTCGGAGAAAAAGGAGGACGCTGGGTACGCCGTATAGCGAGGCGCTGTTTTGTCCACTTGGGTAAGGCCCTGCTCGAGGTCATGCTCATGACTCCCGACCGACTTGCGCACGTCGTAGATTTTCGGGGAGAAGAGTGCCTCCGTGCTGCGATGAAGCAGGGGAAAGGGGTCGTATACGTTACCGGTCACATCGGCAATTGGGAACTGATGGGCCATGCCGTGGCTACTTTCTTTCCCCTGAGCGTGGTTGCGGCGCCCATTGAACCGGATGAGGTCAATGACATGATCGTGAATCTGCGCGCCAATATGGGGGTCCGGACCATCCTGCGCGGCAGGCCGGGCGCATCCAGGGAATTGATCCGGGTGTTCAAGGAAAACCGCATTCTGGGCATTCTCATTGATCAGGATACGGATGTGGAGAGCGCCTTTGTGGAGTTCATGGGCAAACCGGCCTGGACGCCGACGGCCGCCGCATCTATGGCCATGAAATTCGGAGCGCCGGTGATCTTCGGTTTCACCCAACGCGAAAAAGATGATCGTCACACGGTTATCATCGAAGGTCCGCTGGACCTGGTCCAAACCGGCGATCATGAAAATGACATCATAGCAAATACCGCCATGCTTACCAATAAAATAGAAGACTGCATACGAAAGAATCCCGAGCAATGGGTCTGGATGCACCGCCGGTGGAGGAGACAACCGTGAATATTTTCAACATACCGAACCTGCTTTCACTCAGCAGGATCCTGTCGGTGCCTGTCTTCATTGTCCTCATGCTCGAACCGAGTCCTGTGCGCGCGCTCATCGCGGGCATCGTGTTTTCGCTTGCCTCTGCAACCGACTGGCTCGATGGTTACCTCGCGAGAAAATGGGGACAGGTGACCAAGATGGGAAAGCTGCTCGACCCGATCGCCGACAAAATCTTGATCATGTCGGCGCTGGTGATATTGGTGGAATTGCGACCCGATGTCGTACACTCCTGGATGGCGATCGTGATCATCGGGAGGGAGTTTGCGATCACCGGTCTTCGCGCCATAGCCTCGAGCGAAGGGATCATCATTCCTGCGGAAAACGTGGGGAAATACAAGGTGGGGGCCCAGATCACTGCGGTCCTTGCACTCCTTCTTGATTATTATCTCACGAAGGATTGGTTGAGGGACCTCGGCTCGTATGCCCTCTGGATCGCGATTGTCCTTTCGATCTATTCGGCGGTAATGTACTTCATGCGTTACTGGAACCAATTAAACCACAAATGAGCATTAGCTTGCCTGCTTGTCTTTGAGCCTTGAACGGAGCCTGCCCTCGAAAGCATTTATCGATGGAACTCGGATATTTGAACCTTGAACTCTGAACTCCATATCTTGAACTCAGAACCCTGAACTTTGTACTCTGTACTCTGAACTTTGTATAGCGCACCATGAACTATGAACTCTGAACTCTTAGCCATCCTTGCCATTATCCTTTCCTATCTTCTTGGGGCCGTACCTTTCGGTCTCATTTTCAGCAGGCTATTTTCAAACGTTGACGTACGGTCTGTCGGGAGCGGGAATATCGGCGCGACAAATGTTCTGCGTGCTGCAGGCAAAAAGGCGGCGGTCCTGACCCTGTTCGCCGACGCCCTCAAGGGACTGGTCCCCGTGCTGATCGCCAAGGCCCTGTTTCATGATGATGTTACAACCGTCCTGTCCGGCGCTGCCGCAATCCTCGGTCATAACTTCCCCGTGTATCTCAAATTCAAAGGAGGAAAAGGGGTGGCAACGAGCTATGGCGTGGTTTTGGCTGTGGCGCCCGGTATCGGCCTGGCCTGCCTGGCCGTCTGGCTCATGGCCGCTTTTGTTTGGCGATACTCTTCGCTTTCCGCACTCCTGTCCTTTGCCCTCTATCCCGTGCTGACCTTCATCACATCAGCGGGATCGGGCCCCCTTGGCCTGCTCTCGCTCTTTATCTTCGGCATGATCTACTACCGGCACCGGGAGAACATCAAGCGGCTCCTTGCCGGCACGGAATCAAAGATCGGAAAGTAGAACACTTCGTGTTTCATGTAAAAAACACGATCATCTTACAATGCTGAAACCGAGTGTTAAGGCTGTTGACACTGATAAAGGCGGATTTATTTTTGATTAACCCAGATAACACCCTTGACGTATCAGTGAAGATCATATTGCTATCTGGTTTGATCTGTGTCAAGATTGTCTATTTCTTGCGGGAGAAGTTTCATGCTCCAGACTGTTCCCAACTTATTTACGAAAGAACCTAAAGCAGTGATAGTCATATTTGGAATGGGCCGACCTTGACGGAGCGAGGAGTTTTCTTTCAATGAATAATGCAATCGGATCCAAAGTGTATATCTCCGTTCTTCTGTTTATCACCTCAAGCATCGCCATCCTGTTATTCTTCAACACCGCTTATGGTAATTTTGCTGAAGACCTACAATACAAAACTACGGATTTCTCCAAAGTCCAAGAGGGACCGGGCGCGTCGTATGCGATCAAGCCTGTTAGCGCGCTCACCCTGGAAGATTTTCATTACACGCATTATGCCAAGAGGCCTTATTGTTTCGAAAATGCCGAGGGCAGATGTCTTGATAAGAACAATAATTTTTTTGCGACTGTTGAAGGAAACGGGCAATACAAAAACAGCTTTTACGTTTATTACAAAACAGAGTTGAATGAGGACAATCAGATCAGGCTTAAGAAGGGGTATGGTTTGTTTAAAGCCGGCATCTGGTCCTTTGAAGTCGGCAAGGATACGATATGGATCGGCCCGGGGTATCATGGTTCGTTTCTGCTGTCCAACAACGCCGAGGCCTTCAATCTCGTTCGGATAAGAACGGAAGAGCCCTTCAGGCTTCCCTGGATATTTTCCAATTTGGGGGAATTTAAATATGATATATTCCGCGGATGGCTGGAGAATTCCAGTCTTTTAGGACATAGACTGAGTTGGAGACCCATGTCTTTGCTCGAATTAGGGGCTAATCAGGTTGTTTATATTCCCGGAGGGAAAAATTATTCAGTCTATGAGTATCCGCATATTTTTTTCTCATCTAATGAGAATGTAAGCGGAGAACGTACGGCGAATTCTTTTGATAACGACCAAAAAGCAAGTCTCGATATCGCCCTTGATATGCCCTTTCTCAGCAAAATAACTCCTTTTGAAAACGGGAGAATATATGCTGAATACGGGGGGAATGATATGTATGCCTGGTGGCAGAAAGAAGATGCAAGCCGCATGCGTGATGAACCGCTGAGAAAAAAATTGATCTGGCCTTTTCAATTTGATTTTTTGAACATAGGCTGGCTCACGGGATTGTTTTTAACAACTGGAGACGTTGATTTCAGGTTCGAATATGCCGAGAATTATGCAAGCTATCCTATTTTTTACGACTGGTACGCGGAATTCGGTCCTCAGTATAGGCGACATGGTCCCTGGTATACAGGTCTCAATACCGACCATGGAATGATAACAGGACACGCTATGGGGAATGATGCGGATGATATTTATGTTGAAATGACAATTCGACATAAGCCCGCATCTCTCAAAATATATTATGACCTGGAAAGACATGGCTTATCAAGCGGGGCCACAACCCCACCGGAGAAGAGATACCAGTATGGATTGAGGCCATCCTATCAATGGAATGCGGTTACCTTATTTGCGGATCTCGTTTACAATCAATATAGAAATGTGAATTTCAGCAACGATCCATTGGCCTTTGATATTCATCCGGGCACCCGGTTGGATGAATTTATTGCCGGTTTTGGTGTTGAATTCACCTTTTAGCGGGTAGCAGGAAAATACCTGGTATCTGGTATAATGCAACTCGACATTCTTTAATCCTTAACTCAAATCAGAGAACTCATAACTGCGCTCTGTGCGCATAACACCTCTGCCCCTAGAAACCACCCCAATACACCTTATAAAATAACAACTTCGATAAATGTCTTTA
>JBGPIG010000066.1:0-10518 GCA_041484745.1 Nitrospirota bacterium
CGCGCCCCCACCATGGCCACGGTAATCCAGAGTATCTGCCCCGCCGTCGGCAGTCCTCGTGCCGCCATCAGCGCGCCGGTGAATGCAAAGGGCAACGCGAAGATAGTGTGCTCAAACTTGATCATCTCGAGAATGATCTTAATTTTATTCAGCATGTTTTCCTGCCCGTATCTTCAAGCCGCTCTCCAATAAAAATCCATTTTTATTACGCGGGATGAAGCCCGCTGCTGCTTCCCCTAACTCCTTACCCATGGCTACCGGCGTCTCTCATCATCTTCACGACTTCCTGATACAACGTCTTCACGATCTCATCATAGTCCTTGTCCCTGGGATGGATCGGCTTGCCGAAGGAGACACTGACCTTCGAAGGTTTGGGAAACCGCTTCCCCGACGGCAGCATTTCATAGGTGCCGCTGATCGCGACCGGGATAATCGGGATGTTCAGTTCCTTGGCGATGATCCCCACGCCCTTTTTGAACTCCTTGATGCCGCCATCGCGCGAACGGGTCCCTTCCGGAAAGACGAGGAGTATCTTTCCGCGACGGAGCACGTATGCCGAGAGCTGAAGCGCATTATACAGCCTGGCGTCCATGTCCACCGGGATCACGTGAAAGGCTTTCGAGATGGTCGTCATGACCGGCCCCTGAAAGTACTCCGTAGCGCCGAGGGAAAAAACCTGGGAAGCGGTCTTCCAGGAGAGAGCGGCGCTGATCGACGGGACGTCCGCGAGGCTCAGGTGGTTCGGGGCGATAAGGTAAGGCCCCCCTGACGGCAGGTTCTCGATGCCGAGGACCGACACCCGGCCGTAGACCTTCATCACCAGCTTCAGCAGCAGCATGACCGCATATCGGACCAGGCTCAACACCGGTCCGAATTCTAGCCGGATCGTTTTCCGGGCCTCTTCCGCGGGTTCAATTGCCAGGATCTCGGCCCAGGTCAGCCGCACCTGCGCTCCGGCCTTGACCGACCCGGAGGCAAGCAGTTCCTGTATCCTGAGCACTGCATCCTTTACGGTGAAGATCTCGCTGCCGAACGAATCGGGCAGGTTGATGCCGAAGGACTGCTCGATGCTTACCACCAGCTCCACGCGCGCGAGCGAATCAAGTCCAAGGTCGAGTTCAAGATTATCGTCGGGCACGATCTTCTTTTTTGCCGAGAATGGTTCGAGGCAGGTCAGCAGTTTCTTTGCCACCGGCGTCGAGAGCAGCTCGCTGTCGACCTCGGCCACAGGCTTTGCCGCCCGCGCCCCGCTCTTCAGGTACCTGTCCCTCACCAGGCTACGCTTGAGTTTGCCGAGGCGCGTTGCCGGAAAGGGGTCCTTGAAGATTTTGAGCCCCGTGATCCGCTTGTACGGCGGCAGATCTTTTGCCAGGTCCTCGATCTCGAAGGCAATGGTCTCGCGCGAGTTCGACAGGTTCATCCGCCGGAGATAATCGAAGTCCGGCACCACAGCGGCCTCGAGTCCGCGCTCTCCCTGAAGGAGGCAGATCTCCTTGATCGCCGGTATCTGCCTGTAGAACTTTTCGAGCTCTTCGGGAAAGATCTTTTTCCCGGTTGAGAGCACGATCATCTCCTTGGACCTGCCGGTAATAAAGAAGTAGCCGTCTCTGTCGCGATAGCCCAGGTCGCCGGAATAGAACCAGCCGTCACGCAGCGCCTCGGCCGTTTCCTCCGGTTTTTTATAGTAGCCAAGCATCACATTCGGCCCGGATATGGCGATCTCTCCCTGGCCGTATTCATCGGGGCCGACAATCCTGACCTCTACGTCCGGCACCGGTATGCCGATCGATCCTGCCTTCTGCTTCTCCAGGGGATTGAACGTCGCCGCCGGAGAGGTCTCGGTAAGGCCATAGGCCTCAATGATGGTGAAGCCGAGCTTGTTCATATCGGTGAACA
Organism: Nitrospirota bacterium; assembly: GCA_041484745.1. Lineage (GTDB taxonomy): Bacteria > Nitrospirota > UBA9217 > UBA9217 > UBA9217 > JALNZF01. The sequence continues at coordinate 1,897 of JBGPIG010000066.1, forward strand.
CGTCGGGATCGAGACGGGCGCCGCCGCTCGTAAAAAATCTGAACGACGGGCCGAACTTGGCGTGGATCGTGCCAAACACCGCCTTGCCGATATTCACGTTCAGAGAACTACGGAGCAGGCCGTTGAGCTCGAGCAGCAGCTTCACGACCATCCGCACGAATGCGGGCTTTTTCCGGATCTCGTCGAATATCCCCCTCCGGAGTCCGGCGAAGAACTGCGGAACGCCGAGCATGGCATTTACCCTGGTCTCCTGCATGCACTGCATGATATCCGGACCCTTCAGGCTGTTCAGGAACGTCACGGTGCTGCCCTGGGAAAGAGGCAGGATGATGCATGCCATGGACGGATAGGTGTGGTGCAAAGGAAGGATGCAAAGCAGATTGTCTTCGATCCTCAAGATATTCAGCTTGATCAGGCTCAGTGCGTTCGATGCAAGGTTCCCGTGAGAGAGCATGACACCCTTGGGATCTCCCGTCGTGCCCGACGTGTACAGGAGGGCTGCCAGATCGCCCGCTAAAGGAGCAGGGGGGATCACGGCATCGGGATGGGCCGGGAGCATGTCAGGAAAGAGCGCGTCACCTCCCGGATCGAAGGAAATGACCTTGAGTTGGCCGCCGGTGGGCAGCTTCTGTCTGCAGGCCGCTGATACGAAGACTGTCTTTGCCCCGGAGCTCTCCAACAGGAGAGCAACTTCCTTCTCGGTGAGCTGCGCATCCAGCGGTACGATCACCGCTCCCAGAGCAACGGTCGAAAGGTACGCGATTACCCACTCGGGCCGGTTCTCGGAAAGGAGGGCAATACGGTCACCCTTGCCCACCCCCTGTTCTGCAACCGATCGGGCGACAGAGGCCAGGGAGCGGATGAGATCCCGGTAAGTATACCGCTGATAGTGGTCGCCCACCTTCATCTGGATGGCGATCTTGTCAGGATAGAGTGCAGCAGCCTCCTGGATTCTGGTCAGGATCATGTCATGCCTCTCATCGGGAGTATGCGGAACGGTATGGAAAGAGAATATAATGCGGCGGGGGGAATGTCAATGGAGAATTGCGGAGTGGATGGGACCGACCCTCGCAGACGTCACCTCATCGCGTATCACACCCCTCTGCGGGATGTCAAACCGGTCAGGCAACACAACCATCAATTATCTTGACTCTTCAGGATCATTTGCATACACTGAAAACAACAGCTGTTGAGATAAGCACGAGCCACTATACTATTTTGGGAGCACCGGGGAGGAGAGTATGCCGAAAATGCCGAAGCAGTACACCAGCATCCAGAAAAAATATGCAGGACTCATCAAGGCCGTTGAGAACCTCGGAAAAGCCGCCAAAGCTGCCGGACCGCTGAACAAGAAAACCTCGGAACTGGTCCAGATCGCCGCCGCGGCGGCCGTCCGCTCCGAGGGCTCCGTCCACTCCCATTCACGCCGGGCGCTGGCAGCCGGGGCAAAACCCGACGAGATCCGCCACGCCGTCGTCCTGCTCACCAGCACCATTGGTTTTCCCGCGGTCTCCGCTGCGCTCTCGTGGGTCGAGGACGTGTTGGCGAAAAAGTAACCTCACTTTTTATTTGGCGTTTTCCAAACGTTGTCAAATGGGTCCCCTCTATTCTTGTGAAGATCCTATAAAGAGGGGTATGTCCGCACAAGCGAGAGCTTGCCCTTCCCTCTAAATCAGTCGAATTATCAATATTTTGTCAAATTTTTTAATTTGAAAATAAAGCTTAGTCTGATATAATACCAGTTGTCATGATTAGTGAAATCAAGCTGCACGGGAAAGCCAACGAACAACTCGACTATTTCGTCACCATCACCGGCAAGGATTTAAGCAGCAGGTACTGTTACGAGTCTCTCCCGGAGGGCGACCGCTTTTTTTCCGGCAGGAACGAACTCGTCATCTCTCCTGCCGGCATCAGCTACACCGGGAGCGGCGGGAGTCTCTGCGAATACATGTTCGGCGTGGACCTGCCGCTTAAGGACCTTCTGCGCAAGGACGTCTCCAACCGGCTGGTCATGTACGGCGCTTTTTACGACAAAGCCGGCGACATCACGTTCACCGGCAAGACCGCGGGCAAGGAATCGTTCGCCCAGGTCTTTCTCACCGGCAACGCAGTCACGAACTACTATTTTTTTGTCCACACATCGCACAAAACCAAGATCAAAGATGTTCAACGCGACCTCCTCAGGAACATCGGCAAGCAGCTCAAGCGAAGCACGACGGTGGGCGCGGCGGACGACACGATGCTCTGCCGTGAGATATTTGAAACGCTCGACAACCCCAAAGCCCTCGTATTCCTCTTTCGTCTGGTGAACAGGCACAACGAGGAATACTTCAAAACCTTCAATGAGTTCTACTCCGAGCAGAAAGTCCTCTCGTCAGAGGCAAATATCGTTCTTGACACTCTGGCAAAGAAGTTCAACATCATCCCCTACCAGCAGGAGCGAATCAAGATCGACGGGATGTACAAGCTCCCCGAGAACAAGAGGATCGTTGATGAATACAAGGACATCCTCATCACCGTATCTGAAAAAGGCGAAGTGAATCCCTCGGAGCTGGCAAAGCTATCACGCCTCCGGACCCTGAGCCTGCGCCTCAATATCCCCCATGCGCTCTTCGACACGCTCGACGAGCTCCTCCTTAAGGACATGCAGATCGTCGAGGTGGAGGAGCCCGACTATGTGCGGGACACCCGTGCGATCTTTGAAGGGATGTTCTTCCGGACCGACAAGATCAGGGGCCATTTCTCGCAGGAGGACCTCGTCAAGCTCCTGAAGGCGAAGCAGAAATCCACCGCCGTCAGGGACCAGGCGTTCGAAGGACTTCTGCTCGATACAGTCCGCGCCTGCGATGAGCACGCGCGGAACACGAACGATATGGCCGTGCTCGAGTCTATGAGTTCTATCCTGACCTATTTTGATCGGCACGACAATACCGCTTCCACGGTCAACAACCTCGCCTTCATGGAAAACTCTTCGTTAAGTGAAGACAGCATCAGAATCCTCTCGGGCAACAAGAAAATATTCGACCAGATCGCCCCGGATCTGTTCCGTGAGCTCTTCATCAGTCCCCTGCGGGGAAACCGTTACCTCACCCGCTACGGCCGCAAGAAGATCGACACGCTCTTCCGCGGGCTCATGCAGATCAAGGCCGGCGACAGCACCTACCGGGACCTTGCCGCATCGATCACCATGATCAACGAAGACGACAGGCTCTATACCGCCATTCACCGCTACATCAAGGACCGGTTCAAGAGCATCTACGCGGAGCTGAATTCCAAGGAAGACCAGGAGATATTCATCCAGGACCTCAACCGGGAGGTCCAGTCCAAGGGGATCGTGCAGGGCCCGGTCCCCCACTCCGTTTTCGAGGAGATCATCCTCGATATCCGGAAGGAGTCATTCTACCTCAACAACCTTCTGCCGCACATCATCGTGTCTCGGGACGGCCGGGTGCGCGAAGACTTTCTGACGAATAGCGGCCTTGACCTGTTCTACGTCGAGGAACTTGAAAGAGAATACTTCGAAATGAACCTGATTGATGCGCATATCATCGAAGAGATCAGAAAATAACCGCCATGAGATCCCGGACCTTGGACCGATATATCTTCCGCGAGATGCTTCCGCCGTTTTTCCTCAGCATGGCGGTTCTCCTTCTCGTGCTCTTTCTCGAAAAACTGTTCCGGATTGCCGACCTGGTCGTTTCAAAAAGCGCCACCGTGATGGCGACCATCAAGGCCCTGTCCTACGTCATCCCGGGCTTTCTGGTCATCACCATCCCCATGTCGCTTCTCGTTGCCTCACTCACGACCTTCGCACGCTTAAGCGCGGACTCCGAAATAACAGCCATGAAGGCCTCCCGCATCAGCCTGTATAATATGATCCGGCCGGTTTTCCTCTTCGCGCTGATCGCCTTCGCTGTTACGGCGGCCACCTCGCTCGTCCTCGTGCCCGGCGCCAACACCGCGCTCAAGGCGCACCTCTTCAACATGGTAAAGTCTCAGGCCATGGTCGGCATTGAACCCGGAATCTTCAGCAACACCTTCGATGGCATGGTGATCTATGTCGACAAAATGGAATCACTCGACAAAATGGAAGGCATCTTCATATCGGACGAGCGTTCTGTAAAAGAACCCTACGTCATTGTGGCCAAGCGGGGAAACCTCATCACCGACCAGCAGACACTGAACGTCACGCTGGCCCTGCAGGAGGGTTCCATCCACACCCTGCCGCGCGACGAACAGTCCTACACGCGAATGGGCTTTGACGCCGCGCGGCTCTACCTCGACATCAGCAACGCGCTTGTCCGGCAAGGCGCTCCCGGGAGGGAGTTTGAGGATATGAGCAGCATCGAGTTGATCCAGGAGATCAAACGCTTCCGAACTGAAGGGAAGCGAACCTCGTCCATTGAAACCGAGTTGCACAAGCGGCTTTCGATCCCTTTTGCCTGCATCATTCTGGGGTTGATCGGGGCGCCGCTCGGCATACGGCAAAGCCGGTCGGGAAAATCCGCAGGAGTCGCCATCTCGCTCCTGGCATTCCTCATCTACTACATCGTCCTGTCCACCGCAACGAATCTTGCCAACACCGGAACCTTCCGCCCTGACGTTGCATTCTGGGTGCCCAACGGCATGATGCTCGCCGCAGCGGGGATCTTTGTCATCATAAAAGGGCAAGAGGTAAATTTCATGATCATGGACGGCATCAGCGCGCGATATTACCGGCTGATGAGCCGGATCAAAGACAGGAAGCCTTTTTCTAAATCATCATGACAATCCTCAGCAAACATATTTTCAAGGAATTCATCACGCTCGTTGCGGGAGTGCTGATCGGCATCATTGTAGTATACCTCTGCATCGAGTTTCTCCAAAAGGCCGACAGGCTCATTAAATACCGCGCAACGATCGTCCAGGTGACCAAATATTTTTTGTACAGCATACCCGGCATGATCTCAATGTCACTCCCCATGGCCACTCTTATTGCCGCGGTTATTTCGCTCGGCAACCTCTCCCGCCACAACGAAATCATCGCTATGCGCGCGAGCGGCTTGAGTCTGGCGAAGATTATCGCACCGATGCTTGCCGGCGGGCTGCTCATCTCCCTCATCGGGTTCATGAATAATGAGATCATCATGCCGATGTACAGCGCACGGGCCAATTACATCCGGAATGTTGAGATCGAGAAGAAACAGCAGCGGGTCATGTTCCAGCAGCACAAACTCTGGCTCAAGGGACCGGACAACAGCATTGCCAACATTGAGCTCGTCGCCCCCAACCGCCGCGAGATTCTCGGACTCAACGTCTACAAGCTGACCCCCGATTACTCCGTGCGCGAACGGATCAAGGCAGGCAGCCTTGTTTGGGAGAATGGCGCGTGGAGACTCAGGAACAGCCGCACCTTCACGAACAGCGGTGATGGGGTAATCTCCCGACAGTCTGACGGTGAAATCTTCAATATTGTCGAGAACCCCGACGACCTCGGAATGATCGTCAAGAACTCCGAAGAGATGAACTTCACCGAGATGTGGGACTACGTAAAAAGGCTCAAGAACAGCGGGTATAAGGCCGTGACCTATGAAGTCGATCTGCATAGCAAGCTTGCGTTCCCGCTCTCCAGTCTGCTCATGGTCATGATTGCTATCCCCTTCTCGATCCATAAGGTGCGCGGCGGCGGGGCTGCCACGGGTTTTGCATTTGCCGTTATGATTGCCTTTTTCTACTGGATGCTTGCCAGTGTGGGTGCATCGCTCGGCCACTCCGGAGCACTCGCGCCTGCGATCGCGGCATGGTTCGCGAACATTTTTTTCGCCGTTGCAGCGGTCATCGTCCTGCTTCGGATGCAGGCGACGACATGACCCGATTCACATCATGGCAACAAGGACTGCGGACGCTATCAGGCAGGAACACCCCGGCATACGCTTCATCCGGTCAGCGTTCTTCCCGCATGATTCATGTTATGAGAGGGAGTACAGCGGCATGAGCAACCAGTTTATTTCTCAACACATACTCGACGGACCGATCGAGGAGGGGAAGATCACACGCGACAAGAACAGACTCACCCTCCCCGCACAGTTCCTGTTCGAGGACCTGCGCTAAGGAGATGGGGAAAAAGATCCTGAAAATCCTTCTCGGGCTGGGGCTCGTCCCGTTCTGTCTGGGATTCACCTGGCAGCTCGCGGCGATCGTCGCGACCATCCGGTACAAGCCGGACTCCCCCTATTATTTTCTCGCCGGCGGGCTGTTCTATTTGACCGTCCACTTCCTTTTCAGAAAACCGATTTTCACCTATGTCATCGGGCATGAGCTCACCCATGCGTTTTTCGCGCTGCTCTTCGGCGGTTCGGTGAAGTCTTTTCAGGCAAGCGACCGGGGAGGTCGCGTCACCATAACCAAATCGAACTTTCTCATCACGCTCGCCCCCTACTTTTTCCCTCTCTACACGTTTACGGCGCTCATCCTCTACTGGATTGCCCGCGGCGCGGATGTGCACACTAGAACAATCGACATCCTCATCTTTCTCTCCGGAGCGACGTTCACGTTTCACCTCATGCTGACGCTCATTTTTCTCCAAACTGACCAGAATGACATCCAGGAGCAGGGGGCGGTTTTTTCCTATCCGCTCATCTATTTATTCAACGTCGTCTTTGCCGCGCTTCTCATCAATATCTATTTTGCCGAGAACATGGACTTCCTGCGCTTCTTCGTTGGTGGTATAATGAAAAGCACCAATATGATATCTTTGTTGGTGAAGAACGTGTTCGCGCTGTTCCACGCATGAGAGAGGAATCAACGCCCGAATCGATACTGACGAATTAGATCCTCATAATAGCGGCACAATTAGTTCGGCTGTCGGTTCTGACGTGCCCGACTTGGAAGCGCAGTGCGGACGCTTCCGCTGTCATCTCAGGATTAACCGAAAGAAAGGCTTGGTCATGCTTCTTGTAGGACTCACCGGCGGGATCGCAAGCGGCAAAAGTCTCGTCGCTCACATACTGAAAGACCTCGGGGCGCACGTCATCGACGCGGATCGGATCGTGCACCAGCTGCTGGAACCCGATCAACAGGCTTGGGAGGAGGTGCTCGATTACTTCGGCAAAGACATTCTGCTCCCGGATGACGGGATCGACCGCAGAAAACTCGGCGAGATTGTGTTCAACAACGCGGAGAAACGGGCTTGGCTCAACAGCTGCCTCCACCCCAAGGTTTTCGCCGCCTGCACCACACAGATAAAACACCTGAGAGACCGCTCACCGAACTCCATCGTCGTATTCGATGCGGCCCTGCTCATAGAAACCGGATACAGCCGGAACATGGACAAAATAGTCGTCGTGTATGCGGATCAGGAAAAACAGATCGAGCGTCTCACGGGCCGAGATAAATTCACCCGAGAACAGGCCCTGGCAAGAATAGCGAGCCAGATGCCGCTCGCGGAGAAACGGGGGTATGCCGACTACGTAATCGACAACACAGGCAGCCGAGAAGACACGGAACGCCAGACCAGGGATATGTATTCAAAGATGATGCAGGACAGAGGGAGGGTTTAGTTGAAACGGCACGCATTCAACATCATCCCCATGAAACGCCCGCATAGCGAGGGTTGCGCTGCGATCACTGCCGTCTCTGAACCCTGGAAAACGCTGAATGAACGGGTCGACTTTTTGAAGTACATTGCCCTGAAGCAGGCCTTTGTCTGCATGGTCGGAGATGAACCCGGGGGGTTCATTATCTTCACGCCGGAGCCGGTTTTTGCCCGGGGCGGATATATTCGCGCCGTCGGCGTTGCTCCGACGATGCGGCGTCAGGGCATCGGGAGGAGACTCCTGACCTTTGCAGAACAGCAAACCGCCCATTGTTCACAGAACCTCTATCTCTGCGTGTCTTCGTTCAACCGGCAGGGACAGGCGTTTTACAAGAGTCTGGGGTACACTCGGGCAGGAACGCTTCCTGATCTGATCATCCCGGGTACGGCGGAATATATCTATTGGAAGCGGTTACGGCCGTTATCTCGGAAGACCAGGAGTGTGGAGTCGTGCTAAAAAAACTGAAGAAAATAGATCTGTTTAAGAACCTTTCGGATGAAGAGCTCAAGGAACTGGGGCCATACTTCACTGCATCGTCGTTCAAGAAAAAAGATGCAATCTTTTCGGAGGGCGACCCGCCTGAGTGGTTTTACATCATCTCAACGGGCAAGGTAAAGGTCACCAAGCTCTCTCATGAGGGAAAAGAGATCATCCTCGAGATCATCTCCCCGTACGACATCTTCGGCGGTGTGGCTGTGTTGCGGAACTTCCCCTACCCTGCGAATGCGATTGCCATGGAGGACAGCGAGGTGATGAAGATTTCGCGGAAAAACCTCATGCGCCTCGTCGACCGGTTTCCCGGCGGTGTGTGGTGGTGTGAGCTGGCACCCCGCCACGACCAGCACGCGGTCTTCGAGGCACTCGCCGCCGCACTCGGTGTCGTCGAATCGCCCGGTCGCCCGCTGGTCGGCGAGATCGCCGAGCGACTCTCCAACGGTGGCGCGACGCTAGCGGTGTTGGATAATGCCGAGCACCTGCTGGACGCAGTGGCACGCGCGGCCGTCGAGTTGTACGCGAGGGTGTCGGATCTGAGGATCGTGACGACGAG
>JBGPIG010000067.1:0-10488 GCA_041484745.1 Nitrospirota bacterium
AATCATCCTGTCTTCTTCAGCGGCTCGAACTTCCTCCCGCCGTGCTCCATGAACTTGCTGAAGAACTCCACGTAGTGGAGCCTCAGCGAATGGATGGTGGGGGAAAACACGCCGAGGATGATATTGAGCAAATGAATCAATCCCGCCACCATCACACCCGTCACGATATCGCCCGTAGACCCGCCGAGACGGTTCGCCACAAAGGCGAGCAGAACCGACGTAAGGCCGATGGCCATGATCCGGACATAGGAAATGATGTTGCCGATGCTCTTGAGCAGCTCCAGGGGCGCAAGCAGCCCGCCGGTAAAGAACAGGAGCGGCGTGAGGCACAGGACCACGATGATAGTCGGCCGCGCCAGAAGAGCGGGGATGACCTCGAAGAAGGATGCGAGAACAATGATCAGACAGAGGATGATAATGATGCTCAGGATCTTATACACCGCTTCTTTTTTTTCATGTTTTCTAAAGCCGCTTATGATGCCGAAAACCAGTCCGAGGAATATATGCGCAACGCCCACGGCCAGCGCAAAATAGATCATCGGGATGACGGCCTCGCGCCGTTCTACGCAGATCGGCTTCAGGTGGAAAAGCCGCTCGGGAAGGTCTCCGAAGAACTCGCCGAAGAGAACGCCGAAGAAGATCGCATAGAGCGATGCGATCGCGAGGATCCGGGCGCCGTCCCGGACCATGCTCCGGTGCCGGAACTTCCTCATCAGCACGGCGGAGACCGCTATCAGGAGCAAGCCGTATCCGGCGTCGCCCAGGATCATACCGAAAAAGATGGGAAAAAAGATCCCGATGAACGGTGTCGGGTCGTAAGAGGTATACGCCGGCAGCGGCAGGAGGCTCGTGAAGAGCTCGAACGGTTTGAAGTAGGGTGAGTTTCTCAGGACGATCGGGACCCGCTCAAGGTCCTCCTCGCGCATCCCCTTTTCCGCCAGGACCACGGCGCTGCCAAAGGTCTGCGCCAGCTTTTGTCTGATCCGTATTACGTCATTCGACTGCATCCACCCGTTGATGAAGAAACACATCCGCGTCTCGAATGCCGCACTGGTCGTGGCAAGCAGTGACAGCCGGTCTGCGATCCATTCCCGCACCCGCTGATAGATGGGGACCCACCGTTGTGCAAACAAAGAACGCTCGGTGTCGGTTTGGCGGATGGCAAGGGACACCTCAACGATCCTCTTCTTCACGTACACTACCTTTTCCGGGAAGCTGAGGTTGCTGAAGGAGGGCGGGAATACGAGTTCCGGCACGTGTTCGTCGCTCAGGGCCTTCTTGACCCGATCAGAAAGCTCCTTTTCCACGGTGATGAGCCCCACGAGCGTGCCATCCTCCGCGGTCTCGGTCGAGAGATCGAATTTCCAGTCGGTTATGCGCGAGATTGCCTCCCTCAGGTGGTCCACCATATCAGGCTCCCGGATGGTAAGTCCGATGAAGTCGAGGTCCGGAGTTTCCTTGGTGCTCTCGACGAGTGAGGCAAGGGTGCCGAGGAAGATCGCATACCGGTCGAGTTCGGCCCGCTCCTTCCTCAGTGCATCCAGCCGCGTGAACGATTCTTGAGCAATCGTGGTGTGGTGCTCGATCGTTTTTGCAATGGTATCGATGATGGAACGGGGTTCAAGATAGCTTTTTCTGATTGCCGGCTTCGGAAGATACGAGATCAGGCCATCGATCTTCAGGCACAGGCCTTCGAGGAAGAGACGCTCAAAGAGGGTCTTTTCGTCAAGCACGAAGGAGCGGATATCTTCCTCATGCTCCTCCTCGATGAATCCGACTGTCGCGGGCTCGATCTGGAACACACCTTCTTCCCGGAGAAGCCCCAGCGCTTCCTGAAGCAGACCCTTTGCTCCGACAATCTCGACCTTCGACATCCTGACTATCATGTCATCATACCGGCAGAATCCTGCTGAGATGTCTTCCGATGATCTTTGACAGGCCCTCGTTGTTTATTTTGGTGATGAGCAGTATCTTCTGAACCGACTGATTCGCGATATCAGAAGCTTTGGCCTCGGCATCCTGTTTTGCGACTTCAAGAGATCGGCGCAGAGACTCCGCGAGGCTTGTTTCCTCATGCGTAAATCCCTCTTCGAATTCTTTTCTGATTTGTTCAAGCCATTCGCGCGATTTGTCCTTCTCCAGATCAAGATTCTTCTGAAGTTCCTTCTCCACTTCTATTACTTCGCTCAGAAGGTCCTTTTCCATAGTTAAATTGTAGCAAAAAATGGCCCTGCAAGCCGATGCTCTGCAACTATTTGTTTATCTCTTGAAAATTATTCTCCTTGCTGTACAATGTAATATAGGGTGTTTTCAAGGGAGAGATACTATGATCAAATATAACGGAGTGAACCACCTGGCCATGGCAACCGGCAATCTGGACGAGACCATCCGGTTCTGGAGAGACCTGCTCGGAATGCGGCTGGTTGCGGGCCTGGGTCAGGCCGGCTACCGCCATTATTTTTTTGAAATAACAAAAAACGACATGATCGCTTTTTTCGAATGGCCGGGCGTCAAGCCGGTCCCGGAAAAAGAACATGGCCGGCCGGTAAGCGGTCCCTTCACCTTCGACCATGTCTCGATCGGCGTGGAAACCGAGGACGACCTCTGGGAGCTCAAGGACAAGCTTGCTGCCGCGGATTTCTGGGTATCGGAGGTCATCGACCACGGCTTCATTCACTCGATCTATGCCTTTGATCCGAACGGCATTCCTATCGAGTTCAGCCGCAATGTCGGGACCCTCGATGTGAGAAAAAATCCGCTGATGGCGGACCGAGCGCCTTCCGCTGTCGCCCGGGAAGGTTCGGAACCCCGATTCGAGAAGTGGCCCGCTGTAGAAAAGCCGACGCCGATAAACGCGAGGGAAGTCTACCCCGGCGCGGGGAGCGAGCTTTTTCACGGGAAGAAAAAAACGTGACCTTGTTCCCTCCCGAGGACTGTCCTGAGCGCTGCCAAGGGAACGCGGAGAGGACGCTGAAGCTGAATTTACACTCCTATCGCAAACAACGGTTCGCGGATGGATTCACCCCTGCAGATCGGACACTTACCGGGCTTTTTGAACCGTTCCCGCTTTGCGAACTCGAACCCGCACTTCTTGCACTCGGCGGGCGTAACAATCAGGCGTCGCCCTGATGCGGCGATCGACTTTCTGATATGCTCAAGATGGCCCGACACCTCCCGTTCCGAGATCCCGACCAACGCTGACAGCTCTTTTGCGGAACGGGGCCCCTCCTCAAGAGCAAACACGATCCCGTGACGGATGGTATCAGGCATGGCAGGAGGTATCATCGGCTCTTTGGATCTATCTTTCATCTCGCCCTCTTGGGAGCATTATATCGCAGGTGGATATGAGTAGTGAAATAATCCTCCGTATTTATCATTCGTTGCCGCAGTGACGACCCAAACTCCGCCATCGTTTCCCTCAGCCCGCTCCGCAGGATGAACACCCGCTTCGCATCAAACTTCACCTTGTGATATACTCGTTGAAACAGGTAACGTTAGAGTAATCGTTGGAAGGGGGGGGGTCAGCATGAAACGCATGCATTCGATCGGCGTACTGACGGCTGTCCTTTTCCTGTTCGTCTCTTCACCCGTCTCTGCCGGCGAAAACTGTTCCCTGCTCGGCGGCACATGCCGGGATGCATGTGGGCAGAGCGAACAAGCTGAATCAGGCGCCTTTGAGGACTGCGGAGAGAAACAGGAATGCTGTGTGATTCATGATACCGCCGGGGACCAGCCTCGGTGTTGTATCTATTCTTTTGACGCGAAGAATTACGGCCCCCTTAATTGCGGCCTGCCGGAGAACAACCTGTGTCTCAAAGGGTCCGGAAGCCCCCGACCCTGCGAGAATCTGACGTCGTGCAAAGAGAACAACGGTCTAAGGTCACCCCGGTAAAAAGCGCCATCAAGCGATAAAGCCGCCCCCGTGACAGGAACAACGTCTTTTCTCTCCTCCCCTCGTGTGGATCGTATCACCGAGAAAGCGTCGCATGAATCGTTCTTTCGGTCGCACCTTGACACCCCCCGAATCTTTGCTACAATTGAAACATGCTGCGCATCCCCATGATTCTTACACTCGCGAACATTCTGAACCCATCCATGCCGGCATCTGGATAGTTGCCCATCGGTCGTTTTGCGACAACGGAGTTGACATGTCATTAGAACAGCGAGACCTCTTCATAAAACATATTTTCTCGACCGTGGCCCCTTATGTCGATCTGCTCAGCAGTGGCTTTAGTTTCGGATTTGACCACTTCTGGCGCGCGCAGGCGGTCTCCCGTTCGGGTATCAGCGAGGGCGCGCGCGTGCTCGATGTCTGCACGGGCACCGGAGAATTGGCCTTTTTGCTTTCCCGAAAAGTGGGGTCCCGGGGCTCGGTTACGGGCGCCGATTTTTGCGAAGAGATGCTGGATCGTGCAAAGACCAAAACGGGCAGCCGGCACCGGAACCTGTCCTTCATCCACTCGGACGCCAAACGGCTCCCTTTTCCGGACGATACGTTTGATGCCGTCACGGTGGCCTTCGGCATGCGGAACATCCCTGATACCTCGCTGGCCCTCACGGAGATCAAGCGGGTCCTGAAACCCGGCGGGAAATTCGTCTGCCTCGAACTGACCAGGCCGAACTCCGCATGGTTCCGTGCGCTGTACGAGTGGTACGTCTTCAGGATCATGCCCTTCATCGGGGAACTGGTGGTAAAGACAGCTGCGCCCTATCTCTATCTTCCCCGGTCCATCAAGGCCTTTTACCCGCCTGACGAGTTCAAAAACATCATTATCGAAAATGGATTCTCCGACGTCACCATCGATTCATTCACCATGGGTATCGCAACTCTCTACCGGGCGGTAAAACGTGGATAAGGTCGGCGTGCTGTACGATAAAGACGGGGACATGATGCATGAATTCTCCAGGCGGAGTTTGGATCGCCTCGCCGCCGGGTCCCGGCTGTTCATGTCGCTTCCCTTCATGTCCGCCTATCTGGACGCCAACGTCAAAAAAGAGGTGGCAAAGGACCGGCTCATCATCGAAGAGGCAGCGGAAGCGTTCAAGGCGGGAAAGGATGCCTGCGACCTGGACCTGGAAGATATCTTCGAGAAAACAAAAAAGGTTGATCAGGCCTTCCTGAACAACCTCATGATCCCCACCTTTTCGTTCTCAATCCGATACAGTGATTTTGCGGACATCAGAATCAAGAGGATTTGGCGAATATCAAAAACCGTCTATGCCTTGCTGGGAAAATGGCCTGACACGGCGGCGTTTGCCGATGTCGTACGGAATGTTTATACGGAACAATCGTTTAAGGAACTCATCAGGGAGATACTTCACCTTTATAACCTGGAGACCAGGATGCTGATCAGGTCTATGGGTCTTCTTTCCCCATTCAGCAAGGCTATGACTTCCCGCGCTGAAACCCTGTTCCAGGCCATGGAGGATGCAGCAGAAGACATGGCACATACCTATACCAATAAAATCTTCGGAAATAAAAACGTCTATGTCTAAACCCGACCTGATCCTGCTCCATCCGCCAAGCGTCTTCAAATTCCGGGAGCTGCCCCTCTTCTATGGTCCGGTGAGCGATGTGATCCCGTCATCATCCATCTTTGAGATCTATCCCATCGGCTTTCTCACGATATCCGATTATCTCACCAGGCACGGCATGTCCGTGCGGATCATCAACGTGGCTCTCAAAATGCTGCTCAGTCGGTCGTTCGATCCGGATCCGTATGTCAGGCGCCTCGACGCCGCGGCGTTCGGCATCGATCTCCACTGGCTTCCTCACGTGGACGGCAGCCTGAGCCTTGCGGAACTCGTCAAAAGACATCACCCCGAAACGCCCGTTATCCTCGGCGGCCTCAGCGCCACCTATTTTCACGATGAAATCATGAGGGACTACCCCTTCATTGATTTCATTGTGTGCGGCGATTCTGCCGAAGAACCCCTCCGTCGGCTCATGAAGGCAATCAAGGCCGGCCATGGCTACGAGGACGTTCCGAATCTGGTGTGGCGGGACCGGGACGGGCGCACCGTCATAAATGCGCTGTCGTTCAGACCGGACACCATGGATTACGTCGACTTCAATTATACCCATCTCCTGAAAATGGCGATCAAGTACCGTGACCCTTCGGGCTACTTTCCCTTCAAGTACTGGCACAGCTACCCCGTCACCGCCGTTTTCTCCTGCCGGGGATGTCTCCATAATTGCGGCGCTTGCGGCGGGTCCCTGTCCGCATTTCAAAAGGTCTGCCTGCGGCAGCACGCCTGCTTCCGGTCACCGGAACTGCTCGCCGATGATGTCCGCGCGATATCCGAATACACGGGCGCGCCCGTGATGGTGCTGGGGGACCTTCTCCAGGCCGGAAGGGAATATGGTGATCGGTTTCTGAATGCCCTGAAAAAGCACCGGATCAAGAATGAGGTCTGCATCGAGTTTTTCAGCCCCCCTCCCGCCGGGTTTCTCGAGAATGTGGCCGATTCCCTCTCAACCTTTAATGTCGAGATCTCCCCCGAGTCGCATGATATCAACGTCAGGAAGACGTTCGGGAAGGGCTATGACAACGCTGCCCTGGAAAACATGATCGAAACGCTCATCCGCGTCGGATGCAAACGAATCGACCTGTTCTTCATGGTGGGGCTTCCCAACCAGGACTACGCATCGGTCATTGAGACCGTCAAGTACTGCGGTTCCCTCATGGAGCGGTATGGTTGCAATGGGAACGCAGGCAGGATCCTCCCGCTGATCGCGCCCCTTGCCCCGTTTATTGACCCCGGCAGCGTGATCTTTGAAGACCCGGAGAAATACGGCTATCGCTTATTTTACAAGACCCTGAAAGAGCATCGACGCGCCATGCTGATGCCAAGCTGGAAGTATGCGCTCAACTACGAGACACAATGGATGACCAGGGACGAGATCGTGCGGGCAACGTACGACGGCGCATTGCTGCTGGTCGACCTCAAGGAACAGTACGGCGTGATAGGAGCAAGTAAAGCGGAGAAGACGCGAGACCACCTGAACCGGGCGATCCAGCTGAGCAAGAAGATCACAGACCCCGAGCACGTGGATGAAGCCCTGCGGGAAGAGATCTTCAGCCTCAACACGCTCAACCTGGTCTGTGACAAGCATGAGCTTGACTGGCCTGTCACCGGATGGAAGCTCAACGTGCCGACGATCCTTAAGCTGCTTCTGAAACCGGAACGGAACGCGCCGTGTTTTCCCCTCTCCTCACCATTGGAAAAGCGGCGTATCGGCAAGACTCTGCAGGAGGAGAAGGCGAAGTCCTGATCTCCGCCCCCGGTCTCATCGAACCGCGAAAAAATCAACATCCCGCACTGACAACTGTCGGCCAGTTAAAAACATTATGCAGGACAGCGGCAACGTGTCATTTTTCGTTTGACGGAATCAGAGCCATCTGTTAATATTTGCTCAGTAATTCAGGAGACTGTGTAATGGCAACCAAAACCGTTGTAAAAGCGCCGCTCAAACCGCATACCAGCTGCAAGCTTCTCGACTACGCTAAAAAGCAGCCGGCATCAAAGGCCACGCTGCATGATATCCAGACGAAACTCTCCAATATCGGCATATCGCTGTCTAAGAGAGTCACTGAAGAGCGGGACCCACGATAGACCATTGATCCCATCGTTTCTTACGGATATACTAGTATTAAAAGTGAGGTAGACGGATGGCAACCACAACGCTCGACGATAAGAAACTAAAAACACTGCTGAAATCGGCTTTTGCAGAGGCCCTTAAAGAGCAACGGACCTTGGTGCAGGATATCGTTGAAGATGCACTTGAAGATATCTCCCTCGCCCGTGCGATTGAGCAGGGTCTTCACAGCAAGCCCGTCAGTCGCGTAGTCGTTTACAAAATTCTTGAGGGGAAATAGTGAAATCCGCATTCAGAGACAGCTTTGCGAAAGACCTCAAAAATATCAGAGATAAGGCTGTCTTAAAACGGATCAAAGAAAATATCGAGGCCATAGAGCTGTCGGATTCCCTATCACCTATGCCGAATCTGAAAAAGCTCAAAGGGCATGATAATTACTATCGTTTGAGAGTCGGAGATTATCGCATTGGGCTCGCATTGAAGAGCGAAACCGTCATTTTCGTGCGGGCACTCAACCGCAAAGATATTTACAAGTATTTCCCGTAAAACTGTAACCTTCGAATATCGCGTCACACCACGCTCTCAATATCCACCGCGCCTTTTTTCACAAAGTACAACAATATAGACCCCAAGTAGTTCCTGACCCCAAGTAGTTCCCATGCCGATGGAAACAACCGCTACTCATCCTTCGCCAATCGCATCTCCATCTCGATAAGCTGACGCTCGCGCTGCAGCTCGGTGGCCAGCTCGTCCTCCGTCGGCAGATAAAGCTTGTACCGTGATGCGAATATCTGATTGTTCCCCTCGGGAAGCGTGTAACGGACGACGGCGTCGCTCTTGTCGGCGCACAGTACGATTCCGATGGGCGGGTTCTCCCCTTCCGCTGTCATCTCACGCTGGTAATAGTTGACGTACATCTGCATCTGGCCGAGGTCCTGGTGGGTAAGCTCGCCGATTTTGAGGTCGATGAGAACAAAGCAGCGGGTAAGGCGGTTATAAAAAACCAAATCGATATGAAAGTTTCGACCGTCAAGAACGATCCTCTGCTGACGGCCCATGAACGCGAACCCTTTGCCCAGTTCGAGAAGAAACTGCTGGAGCTTATTAATCAGTGCCCCCTCCAAATCCGCCTCGAGGAACCGCTCGTCCTGTCGGATGCCGGTAAACTCCAGCACATAAGGGTCTTTCACTAGGTCTTCCGGTTTCTGGACCTCGTGTCCCCTTGTAGCCAATTCCATCACACCTTCTTTATCGCGGCTCAGGGCAAGCCGTTCGAACAAAAGGGAGTTGATCTGCCGATCCAACTCGCGCGTTGACCACCCCGCATTGACGGCCTCAGCTTCGTAAAACGCCCTGGCCTCCGGTTTTTCAACACGCAAAAGAAGTCGGTAATGGGTCCAGGACAATTCTGAACGCAGTGCGTTCACTTTTGGGTAGGCTGAATAAAAACTGCGCATAAACCAGAGGTTACGCTCATCAAATCCTTTCCCGAATTCCGAGGACAAACGGCTGGAGACGCCTTTGATAATCTGCTTCCCATATTCGGCCCGAGCCTTGCCCCGCTGCTCCTCTTCTATGATAATCCGCCCCACTTCCCAATAGGACGTGACCATCGCCACATTGACAGCCTGCCATGCGCGGGAACGCGCCTGAGTCAGAACGTCCTTAATGCGTCCATAGACGTGGTCGAGGCTTTCGTGATCTTTTGTAATGTTGGTCATAAAGCGCTCTACCAACTTTCTTTATGAATTACCCGTTGAAGATGAAATGCAGGGCTGATGATGTTGGGTTTCACTGTGTTCAACCCATCCTACCGGCTTACTACTGGAGAATCTGAGTGCAACGTCAACAACAACGAAGCCGCTTTCAGGGTTCTTACGGCATCTTTCCCTCTACACTCTGCCAACAGCAACATTCAAGACGCGACCCTATGGGGTTTATGCATACACCATCAGATTAATCTGTTTGTCAGCCGCGGCTATCTGCCGATGAACTACGGCCTTTTCGTGGTCGGTTTTTACATAGGCCATTTTCTCGGTCAACATCGACATTTCATCAACAAGCGCACAGATGCGATCTTGCT
The DNA here is from genome assembly GCA_041484745.1 of Nitrospirota bacterium. Classification (GTDB taxonomy): domain Bacteria; phylum Nitrospirota; class UBA9217; order UBA9217; family UBA9217; genus JALNZF01. The sequence goes on from JBGPIG010000067.1 coordinate 9,684, forward strand.
TCACTCTATCAACCTTGTTATTCGCGTCGATTACGCGAATCGGCACTTTTTCCATGTACTGGTAAATGAGCCGATATCGGTATTCACCAGCGCGTATGCCAAATGGTATGCTGATATTACTTATCGCAAACCAGAACAACTTGCTATTCAGAATCCCGAGCAAATAAGAATCATCGACACCAAGGCAGTATGCTGTGTTGGCAAGATATACGCCGCTTCGATCAATATAGAATCGTGGACCTTTGCAGATATCAGGGAAGATGATTTTCGGTCCGTCGAATATCGGATAATAAGCAACATCATCCTGAATTTCGTACCATTGGTAATGACCCGGTTTTCTCCCCACCTTATCCTTGGATGATTTTTTCGGTGTCAGCTCGGCTCTATATTTTTCTAAGTACCCTCGGATTGCGGGATAGCTGTTAATATCGACGCCGCGCCGAGTGAATATTATCCAGAGATCAGGATTCTCGACAAAGTAGCGTCTAATGTTTTCACCGCCAAGCATAGGCTTTATCAGTTCAGCACTTCGTTTATCTTTTGAAATAAGAGCCTTCCGAGTTGCTGAATCAATTAGAAACGCCTCATTCAAACCCGTCGTCACTCCGCGAAAAAACTTCCGGTCTACATACTCTCCAAGCGGCCTTCCCGCTTTCAGCACCTTATCGAAGACTGCGGCTTCTGCGTCAGACTTTAACGCCCAAGCCGCAGAAGAAAGCCGGTCGTGCGGGATTGCGAATGAATTGTCGGCAATGTACTCATTGAGATCAGGTATTTCAAGCGAGGGGATTTTCGTTACTTCCAC
>JBGPIG010000068.1:0-10484 GCA_041484745.1 Nitrospirota bacterium
AAGCCATTGAGGGTGTAAGGACGGTGACGCCGCAATTGTTCATCAAACCGACCAGCTTTACCTGCTGTTTCAATGTGGATGTGTTCCTCGTGGCATTCGATCCCGAGACGGACTTTACCGTCAAGCCGTGGCTGTCAAAGAACCTCCACAAGACGCTCGGCATCAATGAGATCATTACCGGAAGATCGGTCCCGGTAATCGCGGGCGATAAGATCCCCTTTTTCGGATCGACCTTTACCGTGGCGGGCACCATGGAAGCGACGGGCATGGATTTCTTCGACCGCGCTGTCTTCATGAGTCTTGACGCCGCTTACAGCATAGCGGAAAATTCCAAGACCAAAGCGCTCCAGCCTGTTGAGATCGGCAGGGACCAAATTTCGACGGTTCTGGTGCAGGTAAAGGACGACATGACCCCGGACCGCGTCGCGATCAGGATCGAACACGAAATAAGCGGCGTCAAAGCCCTGGTTTCGGACACCATCATCAGCACGGTCCGGAAACAGCTCGCCGGACTTATCAAGGATATTCTGATCATCAGTATCATTCTCTGGTTCATCGTCCTCCTCATCATGGCATTTGCCTTCTATATGATCGTCAATGAACGACGGAGGGAAATCGGCCTCTTGCGCGCCATGGGAGCGAACAAAGGGCACATCGCCGCGATTATCCTGAACGAGGCCACGCTCTTGTCCGCGGCCGGCGGCGCAGTGGGAATCATTCTGGGATACGGGCTCCTCGCGAGCTTCAAAAACCTTATGCTTCACTATCTCAGGCTCCCCTATCTCTTTCCGTCAATTCCCGAGCTGGTCACTCTGACAGGGGGGGCGCTCCTGTTTTCCATTTTGACCGGCCTGATCTCCGCATTGTTACCGTCGATCAGCGTGTTACGGGTGGAACCATACGAAACAATAAGGAGCTCGGAATGAGACTGCTGTTCGCGCTGGTCGTGACAATCCTCATGCTCCTTTCCTGCAGCCAGGAACCGGTTAAAACCGCCGTTCCGGTCAGTACGGAAAAGAACATTTTCGAAGAAGTAAAAGAACGGACCATCACGAATCCCAAAGATGCGGAGGCATGGTATCATCTTGCCGATCTCTATGAACGCTCCGAGATGTATCGAGAAGAAGTGAGCGCTCTCAAGACCGTGATTATTCTAAAGCCCGATCACGGTTTTGCATATGTCAAACTGGGCACGGCATACGGCAGACTCGGTCAGCATCAGGATGCCATCCGGAGTTTTCATACGGCAATCAAATATAATCCGAAAAACCCGGTACTGTATAATAATCTTGCCATAGCATATGGCAGGATCGGAAACGTGAATGAAAAAATCAAAGAGCTTGAAAAGGCGATCTCCCTTCGGAGCAACTATGCGACTGCCCGGTACAATCTCGGTGTGACCCTGCTGAAAAAAGGGGACCGTGAACTCGCGATGAAACAGTACCATGAACTCAAAAAATTTGACGAGAATATTGCCGTTGCCCTAAAAAAAGAGATCGACAAAGGGGGGAAATGATGATGAAAAGAACATCGTTCGCGGCACTGGCTTCCTTGATGCTGATTTTTGTCTGTTCCCTTCCCGCACAAGCCGAAAGCGTCCATTGTACGGAATGCGGCATGATGGTGGACATGAATTCCAAGTTCGCGGCCAGGATCGTCCAGGGAGACAAGACCCTTTACTTCTGCGATATCGGGGACCTCTTTTCCTATCTCAAACGGAAAGGCGCTAAGGAGTCCCCGGCGGAGGTCAGAGATTATACCTCGGGCGAGTGGATCAACGCCCGAAAGGCCTTCTTTGTACACGCTGAGAATAAATTCAAAACGCCGATGGGCTGGGGCATTGCGGCCTTCAAGGAGAAAAATCGCGCTTCGGAATTCGGCAGTACCGCGGATTTTGATGAAGCGGCGAAGGGCTTGATATGAAGAAGTTGATCGGCATTACAGCGCTCGTAGGCGGGGTTCTCCTGCTTCTTGTGCCGCGCTACATTCTTCCTGCCTGCGAATACCTGGGATATCCGGCGATGCACTGCTCCGATACCGCGCGTGCGGAATATATCGCCGGCGCGGTGCTCATGCTGATCGGCATGGCAACGTTTTTTTTACAGGGTCGCATGCTTATCATCAGCGCTCTCTCTGCATGCATCGTGTTCGGCATCTCTTTTTGGTTCCCCGACAAATTCGGCTACTGCCAAAGCTCGAGGATGCCCTGCAACTATGGAATGGTCCCGGGTATCAGGTTTATTGATGGAGCCGGAATACTGGTCATGATCATTGCGGTCATCAACCTGCTGAAAACATCTCGGAAGAAAGGGAATTCATGATCGATTTGAAGGGATTATCGAAAGCCTATACGGTTTCCGGCAATAGCATCAAAGCAGTGCGGCCGCTGGACCTCATCATCAAGGCGGGTGAGTTCGTTTCGATCGTCGGGCATTCAGGAAGCGGGAAGAGCACCTTCTTGAGCCTCATCGGCGGTATTGCGCGGCCCGACACCGGCACGGTCAGTATCGACGGAACGGACATCTGGTCGTATAACGATACCAGGCGTTCAAAACTCAGAAACGAGAAATTAGGGTTCGTGTACCAGTTTGCAAGCCTCATCCCTACCCTCACCGCGAGTGAAAACGTCCTCCTCCCCACGGTGTTCGGGGGGCGCAAAACGAAGGCGGACGCCGTAAAACTGCTCGGGCTGGTCGGCCTCGGCGACAAAGTAGACCGATATCCCTCTGAATTGAGCGGCGGCGAGCAGCAGCGGGTAGCGATCGCCCGGGCGTTCATCCATGATCCGTCGATCATTCTGGCGGATGAGCCGACGGGCGACCTCGACGAAGAGACGGAAGCGGAGATCATGGCGTTCTTCGAGAAGATCAATAAAGAGAAGAAGGTGACCATGATCATGGTCACCCACAGTTCCGAGATCGCCCTTAGAGCGACAAAACGCTTCAGGATGAAACAGGGCGTCCTGGAACAACTCAATTAACGATCTCCCCTGCCGACGGAATTTATCTCGGGACCACCTTCCTCGCTCATAAAAAATGCATCCACCAATACAAAAACGGCGGCCCCTTGGGGTCGCCGTTCTGTATTATGAACCATCACAGGCAAATACCGCTCTCGCCTTGTATATTATTTCTTCTTATCACCGAAGAGGTGGTCATACTCCGCCGGATGGTGGTGCTTGAGCTGTTCGGTCGACATCTTTCCGGTGATCCACATCCAGTTCATCGGGAACACCTCAGGCCTCAGGTGCTCATTGTAGAAGTGGAAGATGAGGATGAACACGATGGCCAGGAGCGCCTCGTCGCTGTGCATGGCGATAACGACGTCCCATATCCACTGGATCGACCACAGGGGGAAGAGCGACGACACCATGACCGGGAACGCGAGAAAGAAACCGGACGCCCCGATGATGAACATGCCCCAATACACCGCCCAGTAGTCGAACTTCTGCATATAGTTGAACTTGCCGAAGTAAGGCTTTTCCTTCCTGATGCCGAAGAAGTACATAAAATTATGGAACGCATCGATAACATCCTTGGGCATGGGAACGAGCGTGAGCCTCATCCCACCCTTGCGCGCCACGTTGATGAGGTAGAACTGGTGGTAGATGAAGTCAAGAAGCATCGTGATGCCGGCCACGCGGTGGATGATCCCCGCCATCTTTGCGCCGCCCCAGAAGCGGATCCACGCACTCGCCGGTTCCTGGTACGCATACTTAAGCCCCCAGCCGGTAAAGGACAGGAGCAAAAACGTCGTGAACATGATGACGTGCTGAATCCTCGCGGAGAGGTCAAACCTCACGATCTCTGTCGGAATATCTTTATTATTCATGGCCGTCTCCCTTCCTGAACAAACGGTCGCGGATGTCCGCAAAAATATCCAAGAGCACATGCATGCAGATGAACGCAAACACGCTCATGGTGAGAACGATCAAGGCAAGCTCGGTAAAGTGCGCGATGGGATGCATCGGTTTGTGGGTAATCGCGGCTACGAACTTTTCCGTGGCCCCGGGGTGACATCGCGCACAGGTCTTTATCTTATTTGCCCCGACAACGGGCGACGCGGGGTCTTTGGTGCCCTTGATGTCATGGGAACCGTGACAGCTGGCGCAGGACGGCGCCCCGCTGTGCCCGACCTTGAGCTTCCTGCCGTGGAAGCTTTCTTTATAGCGCTCCATGACATGCGTGCTGAACCCGTACTTCTCCGACATGAACTTTTCTTCGTGGCAGACGCCGCAGGTATGAACGACATTAAAGTGGTTTACCGCCGACTCTTTGCTCGTTTTGGGCTGGATGTAGTGCGGTGAGCCATGGCAGCTGGTGCAGACCGGACCGTCGGAGGACTTCTTGGTAATGACGTTCTGACCGTGCACGCTCGCTTTATAGGACTCGTAGCTGTCCGGATGACAGCCCGAGCAGGCGGCCTGCGCTATGGGGTCTACCTTGCTCTTCGGGGAAATGGCTGCGGCAAGCGCCTGGACCGCCTTATCGGGCTTCGCTCCCGACAGGCCCTGGTGCTGCGCCCCTTTCAGCACCATGTGGCACATAGTGCAGTCATTCATTCCACCGTGGACGGATTTTGAAAACTTTTCCTGATTTACGTTTACAGCACCTTCCATCGATCCGTGACAGCCGAGACACGTCGCAGCATCAGTCGCTGCGCCGGCCGCCGGGACCAGAACGACGGCGAACAACAACAGCACAAGAGCGTTCAACCATTTCCTCATCACTGTATACTTTCTCCTTTCAAAAGATAATTATCAAGATAAATACTCGTATGTGAAATATTTATACGCCAGGGAATCGTTCTTTTCAGGATAAGACAACGCAAAAAATAGCATAACGGTGGAATTTAAGCAAGCATATTTTGCGCCCTGAGGAACGGCCGATAGGCGCGGGAAAACACCGGTTATTTATCAGGATAAAAGACCTCGACCAGATACAGACCGTGCGCCGGTGCGGCCCTCCCCGCCTTGCGTCTGTCGCAGGACAGAAGCATCGGTTTCACAGCGTCCACAGGACATCTGCCGAGACCGACTTCCACCAGCGTCCCGACGATGTTCCGCGCCATGTGCATCAGGAAGGCGTCGGCTTCGAGAAAGATCTCGACAAACTCCCCGCTTTTTTTTATCGTGAGCTCCGAAAGCGTCCTCTCCGTCGTCTTTGCGCCGCACCCTGAACTTCGGAAGGCGGAAAAATCGTGTTTGCCGACGAGAAAGCCGGCGGCCAGTCTCATGTTCTTCAGATGCAGCCGCCTATTCACCTGCCACGAGTACCTGCGGTACAGCGCTGAAGGCGCTCGTCGGTTCAGAATACGATATTTATATAGTTTACCCTGAGCGCTATACCGGGCATGAAAATCCTCCGGCGCCTCTTCCGATTGCAGGACCCTGATATCATCAGGGAGGCAATGGTTCAAAGCCGGGGCCCATGCTTCGGACGGGATGGTACTTGCGACATGGAAGTTGGCGATATGGCCTAATGCGTGTACGCCCGCATCGGTCCTTCCGGATGAATACGTGGCGATCTCTTCCCCGGTGAGCTTCATGATCGCCTGCTCGAGCGTTTCCTGGATCGTCGCTTTCCCGCTCCCGGCCTGCGACTGCCAACCGTGATAGTTCGTGCCGTCATATTCGAGAATGAGCTTGATATTTTTCATATCAGATGGCGGAGGACGGACTTCAGAGGACAGACAGGGACTGAAAAGATGCTCGTCTCTCATCTGCCATCTGACATCTGTTCTCTGATTTTATTCTCCTAGGTACGCCTTCTTGATTCCCGGGTTTTGCTCCAGCTCGGAGGCCGGGCCCTGCATTACGATCTTCCCGGTCTCCATCACATAAGCGCGGTGTGCCAACCGGAGCGCGGCCTTGGCATTCTGCTCCACAAGGAGGATGGTCGTCCCCTGCTGGTTGATCTCCCGAATGATCTTGAATATCTTGCTCACGATGATGGGCGCAAGACCGAGCGACGGCTCGTCGAGGAGCAGAAGTTTCGGCCTCGCCATGAGCGCCCTTCCGATGGCGAGCATCTGTTGCTCGCCTCCCGAGAGCGTTCCGCCGGGCTGTCTGCTCCTTTCGGAGAGCACCGGGAACATTGCGAACACGCGTTCGAGGTCGCCGGCGAGCCCCTGTTTGTCCCGGGAAAAAGCGCCCATTTCCAGGTTCTCGCGCACGGTCATCAGCGAAAAGATACGTCTGCCCTCCGGCACCTGCGAGACCCCCATCCGCACGATCTCGTGGGCCGGCCTGCCCGACAGCTCCGTGCCGTCATACAGGACCGTGCCGGAGCTGGGCGCAAGAACGCCGGAGATCGACATCAGGGTCGTGGACTTGCCGGCGCCGTTCGCCCCGATCAGGGCCACGATCTCACCGCGCTCTACGGCCAGACTGATGCCCTTGAGCGCTTCGATCGGACCGTACGATACGGTCACCTCACGGAGTTCAAGCATACACGCCCCGGTGATGCGCCGCAGCTCTAAGGCAGGATGCAGGATAAACGACAACGTAAAAAGTTCCGGATGCAAGGCGCGCACGTAACGAGGAATGAGGCGTACTTTGTTGTACGCCGCGGCGACGATGGACGCCGCGCAACGCAGGAGATGGACTTTTAACGAAGTCGTCAAACATGGTGGTGGCTCTCCTTGCCCAGATACGCCTCGATCACATCATGGTTTTGCTGGATGTCCTTGGGCAAGCCCTCGGCGATCTTCACCCCGTGGTCAAGCACGAGCACCCGGTCCGAAATGCCCATGACCACCTTCATATCGTGTTCGATAAGAAGAATGGCCACGCCGTTATCACGGATCTTGCGAATGAGTCCCATAAGGTCCTTCGTTTCCAGCGGATTCATCCCGGCGGCGGGTTCATCGAGCAGCAATAGGTGCGGCTCTGTGCCGATCGCCCGCGCGATCTCCAGCCGGCGCTGGTCTCCATAAGAAAGGCTCGCGGCCCGTGATGCATGTTTGTCCTCGAGCCCGACGAATTTGAGGATGTCCAGGGCGCGGTACCGCATGTCCCGCTCTTCTTTCTTCACCCGACCAGGACGGAACAGGGCGCCAAACACCCCCGCGCTCGTGCGGCAGTGCGCAGCCACCATGACATTCTCCGCGCAAGTCATGCTGCCGAAGAGCCGCGTACTCTGGAACGTGCGCGCTATGCCCATGGCCGTCCTGTCATGAGGCGGCATGCCGCTCATGTCCCGGTCATGGAAGATGGTCGTCCCCTTCGTTGGCTCGTACATGCCGGTGATACAGTTGAAGAACGTGGTCTTTCCCGCGCCGTTCGGCCCGATAATGCTCACAATCCTCTCGCGCTCGACCCGCATGTCGATCCCGTCAAGGGCTTTGAGTCCGCCGAAGTGTTTGGTCAGGTTTTTGGTCTCTAACAGGAGCATAATGACAATTGGATTATTCCTTTTGCTGCATTCGTAAGAAGTCAAAATCTACCGCGGAGACGCTGAGACGCAGAGAATAAAACCTTAAGAATTAATTGGGTCCCTCCGCGACTCTGCGGTTAAATCAGACTGTTTACGAGACCGTCATTCCTTGACCGTTCCCAAGAGCCCCTGCGGTCTGAACACCATCATGAGGACCAGGGCCGCGCCGAAGGCCAGCATACGGAAATCCTGGAAATCACGAAAAACTTCAGGGAGCGTGATCAGGAGGAGCGCTCCCACGATAATGCCCGGGATGCTGCCCATGCCGCCGAGGACCACCATGCACAGGATCATGACCGATTCAAAAAAGGTGAAGCTCTCCGGCGAGACGAACGCCATTTTCGCGGCGAAGAAAACGCCGACAATACCCGCCCACGTTGACGCCAGTACAAAGGCGATGAGCTTCAGTCTGAAGGTATTGATCCCCATGGACTCGGCCGCGATCTCGTCCTCGCGGATCGCGATCCATGCCCTGCCGATGCGTGACACAATAAGCCGGTGCATGGCGAATACGGTAATGATAACGATCAGTAAAATGAGATAATAGAAATCCAGCGCGGTATGGAGCGTATATCCCGCCACCATCGGCTTGCCTATCTTGGAAATGCCGTTCGGCCCGCCGGTCAAGCTGTCCCAGTTGTTCAGCACAATGCGGGTAATTTCTCCCAGGCCGAGGGTAACGATCGCGAAATAGTCCCCGCGCAGCCGTAACGTCGGGAACCCGAGAAGCACGGCGAAAACCGCTGCCACCAATCCGCCCGCCGCAAGTCCGGGCCAGAACGAGAGTCCGACGGTCGTGGAAAGGATGGCGTACGTATACGCGCCGATCGCATAGAATGCCACGTACCCCAGATTCAAAAGACCCGCCTGCCCTACCACGAGGTTCAGCCCGAGGGCAAGGACGATGTACATTCCCGTCAGCGTCAGGATGTCGCGGTAATAATCGTTCAGGAAAAGAGGCACGATGATCAATACGGTCGTGGTGAGCGCGTATGCGAGGGGAGAATCGACAGAGCGGGCAAGCGAGAGCAAGGAGGTTGATGCCTTTGCCAGCTTTTCCGTAATGCGTCTTTGGACTGCGGTGACGGCGTCAATCCTCGAGAATTTCCAAAGAAGCATTGCCGTGACGGACACCGCGGCAATGCGGACAGCGCCCCCTGCTCCGGTAAACGGCAGTGCAAGCGACCCGGCCGCAAGTGGGATGAGGACGACGTTGAGATAGTTCTTTGCTGAGACGCGAAGGTTGGCCATTTCGGGATGCGATTATCTCACATACACGGCGGGATTTCAAGGCATTGTTGTCCGGATTCAATTGATCGGCCCTTCGTTCTCTTGCGCCGGGCCGCAAGCAATCCACGATTAACAGCTTCTTTCTCCGTCCCGCCCCCGGTTCTGAGCGACGCCGGCGTGTTCGTCAGTATTGTTCAGGAGATGTCCGGTTCGTCATCCGTCAGGTAACCATGGGTCCTCTGCTGCTTGTGCGGCGAGGAAAGAAGCTCGCCCGCACGCTTCGTGGCAAGGGAAGACAGGGTCCGTCTGGCTGCCTGGCGCACCATTTCAGAATCATGGCTCAGCAAGACGGCAATATACTCCTCAAATCCGCCCACGTGTTCTTTCAGGGTTGCCAGGAGTTTCAACAGCGTGATTACGGTATGTGATTGTTTACCGCTGTCCGCCAAGGTAAGCGCATGGACCATCTTCCGAACCTGGTCCTTTTCCGTGACGCCGATCCTGACCTCTAACAGGGCCTCCGCAGCCGATTGGATCGCATCCAGATTCTTCGTCTCCATGATATCGATCAGCGCTGATATGCCCCGCTTTCCACTTCCAGCCAGGAGGGACGCCGCTGTTTCCCTGACATACAAATCCGGATGGAAAAGACCCTGAGTGACCACAAGCGATATCCCCTCATTTCCCCAACCTCGTATCAGCACGCTTCCGGACGCCTTCCTTACATGATATACATCATTATCAAGATGGCATACCAGGGCATTTTTTGCTTTGTCACTCTTAAATCTGGCAAGACCTTCGGCCGATACGATGCTGACCTCTTCATTTTCATGGTCAAGACTCGCTTCCAGGATCGGCTCAAATTCCAAATTATTCGCCAACGCAACCGTATGGAATATGGTCTTCACCAGAACATCGCTCGGCGGCTTTTGACAAAAATCACGGATAATCCGATGAAGCGTACTTTTATCCGTACTCCGTTTCAGAAGATCATTTAACAACAGCGCGCCTTCCTCTCGCGTGATGGTCTTTGATGAGATCTTATGAAACATCGCTTCGATCTTAGTCTCCATGGATTCTGGTTCTGCCGCCATAACCGTCTCCTTTCATGAAAGAAGCCCCTCTTCCGTCCAATAAACTATATCATACTTTGGATAGTTCATGGTAATTTTCATACACGGGCAAACCTGAAACACATTTGACAACACCGGTGTTTATGGCTAACATAGTAAAGCATTTACGCAGCGGAGCAGGCGACTCTCCCGACGATTCAGGACAAAACGGATTTCCCTATGCTCAAAAAAATCACAAGCACACTGGTCCTTGTCTTCTGGTTCGTCATGCTCGGCCTCCTCGTCGAGCGCACCTACTTCCGCCCCTCATCGGTCATTGCCCTCGACGCGGTCACGGAAGAAGGCGTCCGGGCGAACGATGAATGGTTCGGCATCTACCAGCAGGGCAAAAAGATCGGCTATGCGCACACGCAGGTCCTCCCCGAGGCCGACACGTATCACCTCACCGAGGAATCCGAAATCGACATCCTCGCCCTCGGCTCGGTACAGCGCGTTAAAACGGTCATCAACAGCTATACGAGCAGGAACTTTCTTCTCAAGTATTTTGACTTTACCCTGCAGTCGGACATGACGACCATAAAGATCAAGGGTGCGGTGCTCGGGAAAAAACTGGTCCTGGACATCGATACCGGCGGCCGGACGCGCACAGAACGGTTTCCGCTCAAGGACCCTCCCTACCTCTCGCCGAATATCAACCCGGCCATCCTTCTCTCAGGACTGGAGACGGGGAAAAGCTACCGCTTCC
>JBGPIG010000069.1:0-10477 GCA_041484745.1 Nitrospirota bacterium
CTATTTCACTTCCCACATTTTACGTTTCACGTTTGTCAGTCTTTCACGATCGTCACGTCTCCCGACGCAACCGTGCGGCTCGTATTGTCGTCACGTTTGATGATCAGCCGGCCTTCGGCATCGATCCCCTGCGCCAGCCCTTCAATTGTTTCATTCAGTCCGCTTACAGAAACTCTCTTGCCGATGGTCACGTTCAGAGCTTCCCATTCCTTGAGAATATCGGCATCATGCATGAGGAATATCCGGTACCAGTGATCAAGGGCCCTCAGTATCTCCTGCAGAAGAGCGGTTCTGTCGATCTGCTTCCCCGCCTCCGTAGCAAGCGTCGTCGTGAGCGCGCGGACATCGGGCGGCAGTTCATCGAGTGCCATGTTCACATCCACGCCGATGCCGAGCACAATGTGCCGGATGCGGTCCTGTTCAGCGCTCATCTCCGTGAGCAGACCGCAAACCTTCTTGCCCGAGATGAGGATGTCGTTCGGCCACTTGATCATGGCCGGGACCTCACACTGCGTTCTGATGGCGGATGCCACAGCCACGGCTCCCATCAATGTGATGAGGGGGGCCTTGTGTGTCGGGATAATCGGCCGCAGGATTGCGCTCAGAGAAAGGTTCCCTTTCGACGAGATCCATGTTCTCCCGAGCCTGCCCTTGCCCCCCGTTTGCGTCTCGGCAATCACGACCGTTCCGTCGGCCGCGCCCCGCGCCGCCATATCCATGGCAAGCGTGTTGGTTGAGACAACCTCCGGGAAAAGGTGGATAGTGTTGCCCATGATCTTTGTCTTGAGTCCGCGCTTGATATCGCTTTGCCTGAGGACATCAGGTTCCCGGGTGATCCGATATCCCTGCGATGGCACCGCCTCTATCCCGAATTCCTCGCGCTCGAGTGCTTTGATGTGCTTCCAAACCATGGTGCGCGAGATGCCGAGCTTCAACGCAAGCTCCTCGCCGGAAAGGAAGCCGGTCTTCGTAGACCGGAGGAGTTTCAGGATTTTTTCTTTGTACATGATAGTTCAGGGTCAAGGGGCCAGGGTCAGACAGGGATTTAGAATGTTTTTCGCCCGGTCCCTGACGACTGAACCCTGTCCCCTGTCACTTTATTTTCATACTGATATCCGCCGCTGGCGCCGAATGAGTCAGACTTCCTGACGATATAAGATCCACGCCTGTCTCGGCAATCAACCTGATCGTCTCGAGCGTCACATTACCCGAAGCCTCAACCAGCGCGCGTCCCGCGATCAGCGTGACGGCCTCCCGCATTAAGTCAACCGGCATATTGTCGAGCATGATGATATCCGCCTGTGCAGCGAGCGCCTCCCGCACCTCGTCGAGGTTCTTGGTCTCGACTTCTATCTTGAGCGTTCCCGCTCTCACTTTCGCGCGTTCGACCGCGTTCGCAATGCCGCCTGCTGCTTTGATGTGATTGTCCTTGATCAGGATCATATCATACAAACCCATGCGGTGGTTCTTGCCGCCGCCGGTCTTGACCGCATATTTTTCGAGCGCGCGCAGGCCGGGGAGTGTCTTTCGGGTATCCAGCACCTCGGCCTTCAGTCCTTTGATCGCTTCGACGTACTTCGCCGTCAGCGTTGCAATACCCGATAGATGCTGCAGCAGGTTCAGGGCAACGCGCTCACCCGCGAGGAGCGCCCTCGTGTTCCCGGACAGCTTGGCGATCTCCATCCCGGCATTGATTCCGTCGCCATCCTTTGCGAATGACGCGAAATGGATGTCGGTATCGAGATGATGGAAAACCTTTACGGCAACATCGATTCCTGCAAGGACGAGATCCTGCTTTGCGAGCACCACCGCAACTGACACGGAATCAAAAGGAATCGTTGCCTCAGACGTAACGTCGCCGGGGCCCAGATCTTCGGCAAGTGCGCGCTCTATGAGACGTGTAAGATAAGGGTCCTCATCGCGCTGCGGCAAATTGTTCATGACTTCGTCAATACCTCCAGCAACCCCGTATCCAGCAGCCGCGCCCCATGCAGCACCCGCATGATGATTACCCTCGACTCTATAATCTTGAAGATGGTCCGATAATTACCGTACATCAGATGGCGATAGGCCGTGGCGAGCAGTTCGTTTTCCCGTATGAGCTGGCAGCGCTCAGGAAAACGCTCCAGTGTGCGGATCTGTTCCTCCAGCCGCAGAACAAATGCGGTTGCGGCATCGGGGTCGTCCTGGGCGATGAACTCCCATATTTCGTTCACATCCGCTTCCGCGGCCGCGGTAATGTCAACGTTGTATTTTTTTGGCATGCTTGAACTCTTTTAGAAAGTCCCGGGCCGGACGAGTCCGGCCGCTTGCCGCATCCCGCTCGGCCGGCGCGAGGAGTTTTGCAAGATTTCCTGCATGCAGATTTTTTTCGTAGACATGCACATCCAGCAGCACGGAATCGGCCTTGCCGTTGACCGTCAGAATTACCGGCCGCCCCGTGGCGTGGAGATGATCAAGAATATCCCGCGTGTTCCGTTTCAGCTCGGTAACAGAGCGAATATCCTCCGAGAGACTTATGCGAGACATATCGCACCTCCTATGATGCTTTATTGAGCACTAAATATAGCACTACTTGCGCTGCTTAGCAATCGTAAAATTGGCCGTGAATTGCTAACGAAATTTATTTTCTAAGTTTAATCTCGGCTCATGACTTCTATGTACAATATGCATAGTCTGGTTTATCGCTGAGACCGCATGTTTCAGGAAGAAGTCATGGCACCAATTCCACCGCCTCAACCTTGGAAACGCGAGCAGGAGCTTTTGAAGTTCGCGCGGGATAACCGACCGGGACGAGTGCAACGGGCATTAGGTTATCCGGCAGATTCAGAATTTCCCTCACCTTTTCATCGTTAAAGGCGCCGACCCAACAGGTCCCGAGGCCGAAGTCGTGGGCTGCCAGGAGCAAGTTCTGAACACTCGCGGCCGTGTCCTGGATGCAGTAGAGGTGCTTGCCTCTCTCACCGTAGTGCGAGGAAATACGAAGGTCGGCGCAGGCGACGACCACAAGGGGCGCCCGTGCGATAAAGCTGACGAAGTCTTGCTTTAGACCCGTCTGTGCCAGCTTATTTCGAATCTCATCATTAAAGACGAAATAGAACTTCCTGCTTTGAAGATTCCCGGCGCTCGGCGCCCAGCGAAGGGTCTCGATAAGAACATCTATTACGCCCTCAGGAATTTGCTGGTCGGTGAAGTCCCGCACACTGCGCCTGTTTTTAATAATGTCGAGAATGTTCATTGCTTATCCGGGCGACGGGACCAGATCGCCTTTGTCGCACATGGCCTTGCTCCTAAATCGTCTATTGGAAAATATTTTACCCCAGCATCATCAAGCTCTGCTCAAGCTTGTCGCGTTTGGCCTTAAATTCTTCAAGTTTTGCCGTGTCCTTTTCCACGACTTCCTTCGGCGCTTTGTCAACGAAGTTCTTGTTCGAAAGCTTTTTGGAAAATACCTCGATGTCCTTTGAAATCTTCGCGATCTCTTTCTGGAGACGATCGCGCTCCTGGGTAAGATCGAGGATGCCTTCCAGCGGCACGTAGACCTCGGCGCCCCTGATCACCGCCGTGGCCGTGTTCTTGGGTTTCTCCTCGGACACGCCGATGCGCAGTTCCTTGATCCGTGCCAGGGTCTTCGCATACCCCCCGCTCTTCTCGAGATGCTCGCCGAGCTCTTTATTCTCCACCTTCACGATCACCGTGATCTGCATGGACGGCGCGATGTTCATCTCGCCGCGGATGTTCCTGATGGCGAGGATCAGGTCCATCACCATCTTCATGTCCTGTTCGATCCCTGCATTGATCATCTTCTCATCGGCAACCGGATACGCCGACACCATGATTGACTCTTTTCTGACTTCCGACTTCTGACTTCGGACTTCCTCAGGCAGGTTCTGCCAGATCTCTTCCGTGATGAAGGGCATGATCGGATGCATCAAGCGGAGCGCCGTCTCAAGCACGTGGGCCAGCACCGTCTGGGTCGCCTTGCGCGGCGCGGCGCCGAGATCACCTATCAGCGCGGGCTTGGAGAGCTCGAGATACCAATCACAGTACTCGTGCCAGATGAAATGATAGAGCGCCGACGCGGCGTCGTTGAAACGGTAGTCAGCGAGCGCAGCCTGAACGTCTTTTGTGACCGAGTTTAAACGCGAGAGTATCCAGCCGTCGGCAAGGGAAGAGTTCGGAGTTATAAGTTCGGAGTTCGGAGTAAACTCGTCATCCAGGTTCATCATCACGAACCTGCTTGCATTCCATATTTTGTTCGCGAAATTCCTATAGCCCTCGATCCGCTCCGGCGCAAGCTTGATGTCCCTGCCCTGGGCCGCAAAGGCGGTGAGCGTGAACCGGAAGGCGTCAGTTCCGTACTGGTCGATCATCACGAGCGGGTCAATGACGTTGCCCTTGGACTTGCTCATTTTCTGACCTTCGGCGTCGCGCACCAGGGCGTGGATATACACATGCCGGAACGGCGCCTCTCGCCTGAAATGGAGCCCCATCATGATCATCCGGGCCACCCAGAAGAAAATAATGTCGAAGCTGGTGACCAGCACCGACGTGGGATAGTAGACCGCCAGTTCTTTAGTCTGGTCCGGCCAACCGAGTGTTGAGAAGGGCCAGAGGGCCGACGAAAACCAGGTGTCAAGCACGTCCGTCTCCTGCCGGATGTTTTTACCGGCGCACCGTGCGCAGGTGGTCACATCCGTCCGGCTAACGGTGATAGCACCGCAGTCATCGCAGAACCACGCCGGGATGCGGTGCCCCCACCAGATCTGTCGCGAGATGCACCAGTCCTTAATATTGCGCATCCAGTCGTAGTAGGTGTTCTCCCATCCCTTGGGAAAGAACTGTACGCGGCCGTCTTCAACGACCTTGATCGCCGGTCCCGCAAGCGGCCCGGTCTTGACGAACCATTGGGGAGAAAGGTACGGCTCGACCACTGATTTGCAGCGGTAACATTTACCGACGGCGTGGGCGTGTTCATCGGTCTTGATCAGCAAGCCCTGTTCGTTGAGCAGCTCGACGACCATGCCGCGCGCCTTTTTCGCGGGCCTGCCCGCGACCTGTTTCAACACCTCGGGCAGAACGTCCGGGATATCGGGGAGTATCTCGGCCTTGTCATTCAGTATCTTGATGCGCGGAAGCTCCGGCTTCTGCCGCTGTCCTGCCTCATAGTCGTTGAAATCATGCGCCGGGGTGACCTTGACCGCGCCGGTACCGAATTCGAGGTCAACGAGGATCGAATCGCCGATGATCGGTACCTTTCTGTTCGTGAGCGGAAGGTCGACGGTCTTGCCGATGAGGTCTTTATACCGGGGGTCGAGCGGATGCACGGCAACGGCCGTGTCGCCGAGCATAGTCTCGGGACGCGTCGTAGCAACGGTGAGGCGGATGTTGTGATCATGGCTCAGGGGATAGGCGATATGATAGAGCTTGCCCTTCTCGTCCTCGTGCTCGACTTCGATGTCCGAGAGCGCGGTGTGGCAGCGCGGACACCAGTTGATGAGCCGCTCGCCGCGGTAGATAAGTCCTTCTTCATACAGCGTGACAAAAACTTCGCGCACTGCCCGCGAAAGCCCTTCGTCCATGGTAAACCGTTCGCGTTCCCAGTCACAGGAGGCCCCCATGCGCTTGAGCTGGTTAATGATCCTGCCGCCGTATTCCTTCTTCCACTCCCAGACCTTCGCGACGAACTTATCTCTTCCTACTGCGTGGCGATCGATGTTGTCCTTCGCGAGCTGGCGCTCCACCACGTTCTGGGTGGCAATGCCGGCGTGGTCCGTGCCCGGCACCCAGAGCGTGTTTCTGCCGCTCATGCGCATCCACCGAACCAGGATGTCCTGGAGTGTTGAGTTCAGCGCATGGCCGATGTGCAGCGAGCCCGTGACGTTCGGCGGCGGGATCACGATCGAGAACGGCTCGCCCCCTGCGGTCTCATCTGCGTGAAAATAGTTTCTTTCGGCCCAGAACCCGTACCATTTCTCCTCGACCGACTTCGGTTCATAGGCCTTGGGCAGTTCTTTTCCTGACATGAAATACGATCTCCTTTACCGCTGCATCGCGAACCAATGAAAAGAGGGGAGCAAGTCCCCTCATTTATACTCATCCACCCCGCTAATTCTGGAATGTTACTCCAGTGCCTTCAGACGCTCGATCTCCTCTTTGATCAATACCTCCGCCAGCTGAGGGACCACTTCCCAGACCACTTTCTCGATCACGTCCCGTGCGACTTCCCGTGCGATCTTCGAGACGGCATCTTCGATTCCCCTCCTCACCGTGTCCTCGGAAATTTTGGGGGGCTGTGGAGGCGGCATGTTCTTGAAGACGTCCCCTGCCATTTTCTCGATGGTCTTTTCCGCCATGCTGCGGAGTTCACTCTCGGGCACGGGCGGCAGTTGGACAGGCGGCATCTCCGCGAAGATATCCTTGGCCATCTTCGCGATCTTCTCTTCCGCTATGCTCCATACCTCACTCGCTGAGAGCATCGGAAGCTGAGACGGCGCCGCTTTCTCGAAAGCTTCCCTTGCTATTTTTGTCATGACCGCTTCAGCCATTGTCCGCAACTCGCTCTCGGACAGCATTGGTTGCTGGACAGCGGGTGCCGTTTTCTGCTCGGTCTCCCCGGTTGTTTCAAAGGACTCAAAGGTGACGACCTTGGGTTGGGGTTCTTCCTGCTGCTCGGTCAATCCCAGGCCGGCCCGCATTTCCTCCACAGCCTTTGCGCCGATCGGCAGGGCCCGAGGCACTTCGCGGACGAGCGGCTCGTCCTCCACCTCTTCTACCACAGGTTCAACTTCGTACTCCAAGTCTTCCTCAGCCGGGACGGATGTCCGCTTGACCACTTCCGCAGTGGGCGCTTCGCCGATACGGACGAGCGGCTTTTCCACCTCTTCTACCACAGGTTCGACCTCGTACACCGACTCTTCCTCAGCTTCCTCAGCCGAGGCTGCTGCCCGCTTGACTTCTTCCGAGGTAGGCGCTTCGCCGATAATGTCGAAGATGTCATCCGGAACTTCCGGTGTCGGCTTTACTGGTGACGTCGCTGCCTTGTATGCCGGCTGCCTATGAAGCGGCGTTGCTGCTTCGGGCACAGCTCGCCGGGGCGGTGCTGCAACCAGCGCTTTTTTCACTTTTCCGATAAGTTCCTGGGACTCGAAAGGCTTTGCGATGTTGTCGACGATACCCGCCTGCTTACCTTTATCGGAATCATAGATATCGTCCCTGCTCATCATAAGGATGACCGGCGTCTGCGCGAGCGTCGGGATCTTTTTGAGCCGCGCTGCGAAACTGTACCCATCGACGCGCGGCAGGTCCACGTCAGCCAGGACCACATCGGGGACCACGCGCTCCGCCTCGGAAATAGCCGTCTCACCGTCGCTCACACACACGACCTCGTACTCCTTGCCTGAAAACAGCATTTCCACCACTTTTTGGATGGTGATGCTCTTGTCTGCCAACAGAATCCGTACCGGCATGTGACAACCTTTCAAAATCGAGGATAGGAATTTCCCGATCGTCTCGTGCGCGACGATCCTCGTGAAGTACGGCAGGATCGACATCCTGCATCCTGACCCCAAAAACCTGATGATGGGGATGGCATCGTTCCGGCCCAAGCTATGATATGGTTATAATAATATCAGAAATCGGGTGCTTTCGTCCACAGTATTTTATCGGGTATAAACGCCGTAGACAAGAGCGGCCCCTCACCAGATCTTTTGGAACGGCGCGCGCGTGTTCTCTTCCCCAACAGCTTCACTCAACGGTCTATTCAATAAATCCGATCTTTATATCCTCGTCACTTGTGGTCACATCCTCCTCGACCGGCGCATGGCCCTCGAGCGGGGGGAGTGGGGTCTCGCCCGTCATCTGTTCCTTGCCGAACTTATACCTGCCGATGGTGTCGGTAAGGCGCTTCGTGACGTCTGCCAGATGCCGGGAGTGGTCTCCAGAGTCAGAGGAGAGGGGCATTCCTGACGGGGAACGCTGGATCTCGGCAGCAACGTTGCTCGCGTAGGTAACGAGCATCCTGTGATTGGTGATCAAAAGATTGAGCGAATCAGCCACCGATCCCAGGGTGTCGGCGGTCACTTCGGCCCTCACCGTAAGATCACCTTTTGCTGCGGTGCTCACGACCGCAAGCAGGTCCGCCGCACGGCGCTGCATCGTGTCCTGGTCGGATGCGGTCCGGGCCAGGGCCTGGAGCTGGTCGCCTGTCCGGTTGAGTATTTCACCGAGCCGTCCAAGTTCGTCTCCCGTTCTCACGTTGACTTTTTTCGATAGATCGCCGTTTCCGAGGGATTCCGCAACCGCCATAAGGTCTTTGATCGGCGCAATCACGATGGCCGAAATCAACACTGCAACAAGGGATGCCATGATCAGCATGACGATGCCGACCTCCATACCGTAGAGGAGGAGCATTCCGCCGGCGGGCTTGATGCGTGCCCTGTTCAGCCCCACATGCACGGTACCAAGGGTGCCGCCGGCGATGGGCGAGGCAATGTCAATGACGTCGATAATGTTGTCTTTAACTGGTATGATCGCCGGCTGCGCTCCGAAGGGCATTCCCGGATTCAGGATATTGTTCGTCTGGAGCGCCGGCGGCAGCGCATTCCCCTCAAAGGAGGACGTGAGCACTTTACCCCGTCCGTCTCTGATAAAACAATAGGCCACGTCCGGCCGGCTGACGGCCTCTCGCTGGATGGACTGGAGGGCGTTGAGGTCCTCAACCTGCACCGGCACCACGGCCTTGACGCTCAGACCCTCCGCCACCAGGCGCGTTTTGGTGATCGCCGCGTCCCGGAGCGTATTCTGCATCTGGAAGTATATGAACGCGAGAACGCCGGAGCCAAAAATGACCGAGACACCGATAATCAGGAGCACGGTCTTGGTCCTGATGCTCCAGCGGTAGAACGGATTCCCACTCTTCATAGTTTGACTCCTTTACCTGCAGCGTATCACAGGCGTGCAGCGACCTGGTCCAGGAACTCTTCAGTAAGCGCATGGTTCGCGGGCCGGGGGTCCGCGATCACCGCAAGGTCCTTGGTCATGATGCCGCCTTCAATGGCTTTGATCACCAGGGTCTCCAGTTTCCTGGCAAAGGCGACCACATCGGTCGTTCCGTCCAGTTCTCCGCGCCGGGCGATCGCGCCGGTCCAGGCAAAGATGGACGCCACGGAGTTCGTTGACGTGGGATGTCCCTTGAGGTGCTCGTAGTAGTGGCGCATGACCGTGCCGTGGGCGGCCTCGTATACGTACTTACCCTCAGGCGAGACCAGCACCGAGGTCATGAGACCCAGGCTGCCGAAGCCCGACGCGACCATGTCGCTCATCACGTCACCGTCATAGTTCATACATGCCCAGAGCATGCCGCCCTCCGTCTTCATGATCTGCGCCACCGCATCGTCGATCAACAGGTAGCGATAATGAACTCCCGCTTTTTCGAAGTCGGCTGCGCGGGCCGTGGCTTCCTGCTCAAAGACCTCCTTGAAAAACGTATGATAGGTCTTTGAGATCGTGTCCTTGGCGCCGAACCAGAGGTCGCATTTTTCTCCGAGAGCATAGTTGATACAGGCCCGGGCGAAGCTCCGGATGGACTTCTCGGTGTTATGCATGCCCATGATCACGCCGGGCCCTTTAAAGTCATGGATGGTGAGAACAACCTCCGCGCCGCCATCGGCCGGCAGGAAGATCAGCTCCGCCCTGCCCGCCCCCGGGACTTTGTATTCCACGGACTTATAGATGTCGCCGTAGGCGTGCCTGCCGATGCTGATCGGTTTCTTCCAGCTCCGCACCGCGGGCTGAATGTTTTTGACGATGATGGGCTTGCGGAAAACCGTGCCGTCGAGAAGGGAGCGGATCGTGCCGTTCGGGCTCTTCCACTGCTGCTTGAGGCTGTATTCCTTCACCCGTGCTGCGTTCGGCGTTATCGTCGCGCACTTCACACCCACTCCGTGTTCCTTGACCGCGTTCGCGGCATCGGTCGTGACCTGGTCGTCGGTCGCGTCGCGGTGTCTGATTCCGAGGTCAAAATATTTCAGGTCCATCTTGAGATGAGGAAAGAGCAGTTTTTCCTTGATCATCTTCCAGATGATCCTCGTCATCTCATCGCCGTCCATCTCCACAATGGGATTTTTAACCGTAATAGCCACCTTTGTTCTCCCTGGATTAATGTCGATAGCAATCATGATGCAAGCTGTGAGGGATTTTAATGTGCGGCGCGGGAATTGTCAACAGAACAATCGGCGGATAATGCTGATTCATTCGTAAATAATCATGATCTACCGCAGAGGCGCGGAGACACAGAGAAATGCATGTTGAAAAAATAAAGGTTTTCTCTGCGCCTCAGCGGTTACATTCGACTTTTTACGATAGCATCAACGTTTCGGACTTCATGACAGGTTCAAATCTTGTCCAATGCCTGCTTCAGGTCGATGAGCAGGTCGTCCACATCCTCCAGGCCCAGAGCGAGCCTGACCAGATTGTC
>JBGPIG010000070.1:0-10467 GCA_041484745.1 Nitrospirota bacterium
GATGCCCTCTTTCAAGTAGTCCATGTCGCGCAGGTGGTCTTTCCACTGCGCGTCGATCACGCTCAGCATGATCATGCGCTCGTGATAGCGCATCGCCTCGGGGCCGACCAGCTTCTCCTTGGCGTCGTACCGGGCCTTGAGCTTGTCGAAAATGGCATCGCCCAGTTCCTGGCGGTTCAGGGTCTCCGGCTTGATCCCTTCGGCCAGAATGTCGACGCCGAAGCGGGTGAAAATCGCGTCTTTCAGCGCCTTGGTGTCCCAATCTCCAGGATGGGTCTTCGCGGCACACAATTGATCCATCAGCTCGCCCAGGATTCCGGCGACGTAGTCTTCTAGAATCAGCTCCTTTTGATCGACCCCTTCGAGCAACTGGTGGCGCAGGCCGTACACCGCCTCGCGCTGCTTGTTCATGACGTCGTCGTACTCAAGCAAGTGCTTGCGGGCCTCGAAATTCTGCGCTTCGACCGCTTCCTGGGCCTTCTCAATACGTCGCGAGATCAGCCGTGATTCGATAGGCACGCCCTCTTCCATGCCAAGCCGCTGCAGAAGGGTTGAAACCCATTCCTTCGCAAAGATGCGCATGAGGTCATCTTCCAGCGAGAGATAGAAGCGGGAAGACCCGGGATCGCCCTGGCGTCCGGCGCGTCCCCGAAGCTGATTGTCGATGCGCCGGGCTTCGTGCCGCTCGGTGCCGAAGATGTGCAGGCCACCGGCCGCAACTACATCGTCGTGTTCTTTGTCCGTCTGCTGCTTGTAGCGGTTGAAGATTTCCGTCCATTGATCGGTGGGTACGACGTATTCATTTCCCGCGTAGTACCAGACCGTGCTCTTGCTGTCGTCCACCACGGCCTGGACCTTGCCCTGCGCCGCCCGCAGAGGCTGCGCCGTTCCCTTCTTCACGCACTCCTGCTTGGCCATGAACTCGGGATTGCCGCCCAGCAAAATATCGGTTCCGCGGCCCGCCATGTTGGTGGCGATGGTCACCATGCCCTTGCGCCCGGCCTGGGCCACGATCTCGGCTTCCTTCTCGTGCTGCTTGGCGTTCAGCACCCAATGCTTGACACCCTTTTTCTTCAACAGCTCGGAAAGGCGCTCCGACTTTTCAATCGAGGTCGTACCCACCAGCGCCGGCTGGCCGGTCTCGTGCAGTCTTTGGATCTCATCCGCGGCCGCGAAGTACTTTTCTTTCTCCGTGCGGTACACCACATCTGGATTTTCGACACGCAGCAATGCCCGGTTGGTCGGGATCACCATCACTTCAAGCCGGTAGATTTTTTCAAATTCGGTGGCTTCGGTTTCGGCCGTCCCGGTCATGCCCGCCAACTTCTTGTACATGCGGAAATAATTCTGGAAGGTGATGGTCGCCAGCGTCTGGTTCTCGCGCTCGATCTTGACGTTTTCCTTGGCTTCCACGGCCTGATGCAGTCCATCGGACCAGCGGCGTCCCGGCATCAGGCGACCCGTAAACTCGTCCACGATGATCACTTCGCCGTCTTTCACCACGTAGTCCACGTCGCGACTGAACAGGGCATGCGCCTTGAGCGCCTGATGCACATGATGAACAAGGTCCACGTTGGACGGATCGTACAGGTTGCCCGCGCCGAGCATCTTCTCAACCTTGATGTTGCCTTCTTCCGTCAGGGCCGCGGTCTTGGTCTTTTCCTCGATGGTGTAGTCAACATCCTTTTTGAGGCTCGGGATGATGCGGTTGATCTTATAGTATTTGTCCGTGGAATCTTCGGTCGGGCCGGAGATGATGAGCGGGGTCCTCGCCTCGTCGATGAGGATCGAGTCGACTTCGTCCACGATGGCAAAGTTGAGCTCGCGCTGGACATAGTCCGCAAGGTCGAATTTCATATTATCGCGCAAATAGTCGAACCCGAACTCATTGTTCGTGCCGTAGGCCACATCCGCAGCATAGGCCTCCTGCCGCTGCTCGTCCGTGAGGCCATGGACGATCACGCCCACGCTCAGACCGAGGAAGGTGTAGACCGGCCCCATCCACAGGGCGTCGCGCCGCGCGAGATAATCGTTCACCGTGACCACATGAACACCCTTGCCGGTGAGGGTGTTGAGATAGACCGGGAGCGTGGCGACGAGCGTTTTTCCTTCACCCGTTTTCATCTCGGCGATCCTGCCCTGGTGGAGTACGATGCCGCCGACGAGCTGCGCATCGAAGTGGCGCATTCCGAGCGTCCGCTTGGACGCCTCGCGCACCACGGCAAAGGCTTCGGGCAGGATATCGTCGAGCGTCGCATCTCCTTCGAGCCGCTGCTTGAATTCGCCGGTCTTGGCCCGAAGCTCCGTATCCGCGAGACGGGATATTCCCGGCTCGAGCGCGTTGATCTTGTCTACCAGCGTCTGGATGCGTTTGAGCTCCCGCTCGTTCGCGGTGCCGAAAACCTTTTTCAGGATCGATCCGATCATTTAGTATTCTCCACCTTCGGCAAAATCATTTACGGTTTTTCATATTAGCATTTTTGCGGAGGAATTCAAGAAAATAATCTGTACAGGGGCGGGTCCCTCGGCCTGCGTGTGGAATACCGTGAACTATAAAAAACGCGCGCTGCGGTTTGCAACTACCGCCATAGTCAGGACGGTTGCAATGGCCCTGGTTGTTCATGAATCATTTACTTCTTGACAAAAAATGCCGTAACGTGTAAAAATTATGCATGAAAACGCTCCTGAACGATAAATCATTATATGAGATGCAGGCGGAGATCTGTAAAACCCTGACCAATCCCAAAAGAATCGAGATTCTGAATACCCTAAAAACCGAAGAGAAAACAGTGACCGAACTCGTTGAAGCCCTGGGCGCATCAAAAGCGAATGTCTCGCAGCATCTCGCGGTGATGCGGCATAAAGGAATTCTGACCACACGGCGTGAAGGGGTCAACATCTATTATCGCGTATCGAACCCGAAGGTCATCGACGCATGCACCTTGATGAAAGAGGTTCTGTTTGAACAACACACGGCAAGGAAAAAAGCGGTAACAGGGGTATAACGCTATGGCAGTCTTGCCATAAACGTTCCTTCCCCTTTTTTTACGCCTTCATTGTTGCCAAGTTTATTAACTCTAATACAATAGAGCGCGGAATATCGTTCATCTCTGCAAGTGAAGGCACTACTGTTATCTCACTCTCATGACCAATGAGTTCGGTCTGCACCTCAAGGCCCGGCGACCGAGGATGTGACCAGTAAGGCAAAGTTCGCTCTGTATAAGGTCTGGGGCGTAGAGGAAAGCACCCAGCCCGTTGCAAAATAAAAAACCCCGAAGATGGGGGACCTTCGGGGTTTTACGTATAGTGATGACGACCACGGTCAATGCAAAATTGTCTGCGCCCTTCGCAGTGTATAGTTGTCAGGAAGCTTTCAAAACATTTGAGGTCTGGGGTCCCT
Organism: Nitrospirota bacterium; assembly: GCA_041484745.1. Lineage (GTDB taxonomy): Bacteria > Nitrospirota > UBA9217 > UBA9217 > UBA9217 > JALNZF01. The sequence continues at coordinate 3,401 of JBGPIG010000070.1, forward strand.
TGTCGCCCTGGATGATCTCGAACTCTACAGGCTGTCCCTCGGAGAGCGTCTTATAGCCTTCGCCCTGAATCGCCGAGTAGTGCACGAACACGTCCCGACCGCCTCCCTCCGGCTCTATAAAGCCATACCCCTTTGACTCGTTGAACCACTTCACTTTCCCCGTAGACATAATGCTTACTTCCTCCTTGTTTGTTTCTGCCGTTGACAACCATCAACAACTGCGGTCACCCCACGGCGGAACACGGTTTTTGTACAAAGGAGTACGAGCCTCTTACATCCCCCCATGCTCGCTTCCCCGGTCAATCAAGGATTGTCTAATCGAAAAAAAGATACTGAGGATGGTCGCGACAGGACCATTTAATTCATGTATTTTGACGGGTTCACCGGCAGACCGTTCAGGCGTACTTCATAATGGAGGTGTGGTCCCGTGCTGGAACCGGAATCTCCGACATAGGCGATCACATCGCCTCGCTTGACCCGCTGCCCCGCCTTAACGTTGAGCCGCGAACTATGACCGAAGACGGTCTTGATTCCGTAACCGTGGCTGATCTCCACCATATTGCCGTATCCGGTACTGAACCCCGCCTTGACCACCACGCCTTCTGCCGGCGCCATGATCGCCGTGCCGGTCTGGGCAGCGATGTCGATGCCTTCGTGGAACGTGCGGATGCCGCTGAACGGCGACATCCTGTTACCAAAGGGCGATGTCACCCACCCTCGGACAGGCCATACCGACGGAGTAGAAGCATACAGGGAACGCTTGTCTTCAAAATATTCGATCAGCATCTGAAGGCTGGCCTCCTGTCTCGATGCCGCGCCCTTCAACTGCGTCAGTTCCTGGTGCATTTCCTTGAGCGCATCTTCCTGTTTTTTTTCACCCAGGGACGCAAGGTTCTGAAGACCGAGTTCGTCCGGCCCGCCGATGCCGAGCACCTGCTGGGCCTTGTCCCGGGGACCCAGGCTCACGACGCGACGGAGTTTGGTATCGAGGTCCCGGAGCAGAAACATCTGACGTTTGTAGTCGAGGATGTTGAGCGCGAAATTCTGGACCTGCGCTTTCTGCTGCATCAATTCCTCGCGCACGGCCTGCAACTCCCAGACTTTGTCCTTTACATCGTTGTACTCGTAAACAAGGTAGAGAGAAAAAACGAACACCGCGACGACAGAGAGAAAAAAGGTTTTCAGCGTGGACTTCGAGATGCTGAGCGTCCGAACACGCGCGTTCGGACCCGGCAGGAACATAAAGGTATAGTACTCTTTTTTCCTGATCTTTTTTGACTCCCGAACCTTCATCATTCCTCCGGAAAAAAATCACGACGGTTTAAAGTGTATCATAAAGTGAGCGAAATTGTCAATGTTTTATTCATTTTGGCGGGACCTGGCAGAGAATACAGGGCCGTCTATCTCTATAATTAAACGACCCTTTCATCGATCGGCAGGCATCCGTGTCAGGGCAGGAACGACGCGAGGGGACATCCAGTACACAGGGGTTTCTTTTTCTTACAATGCTCTTTCCCAACCCGGACGATCAGGGCATGATATTCATTGTAGAGACTGGTTTCGCGCGGCAGGTTGTCAGTGAAAAGCCTTTGCACCTTGTCGTAAACCGCATCCGGCGCAATCAATCCATGCCTGCTGAAGATCCGCTTGGTATAGGAGTCGACCACGAAACACGGTTTGCCTCCGGCATAGAGCAGGATGGAGTCAGCCGTTTCCGGGCCGATCCCGTTTATTGCCAGGAGGTTGGGGCGCAGCGACTCGGTATCAGCGGTGAACATATTTGCGAGACTGCCGGAATAATCGTTCAGGATGAACGCGAGCAGGTGTTTCAGGCGTTTGGTTTTGATATTATAATAGCCGCTCGGCCGAATAAGCGAAGCCAGCTTGCGGGAGGGAATGCCGGCGAGCCGAGCCGGCGTCAGCAGACGCTGGTGCTTGAGATTGGCGATGGCCTTTTCCACATTCGCCCACGCCGTGTTCTGCGTGAGCACTGCGCCCACGATCACCTCGAAAGGCGTGTCCCCGGGCCACCACTCCTGGGGACCGTATGCCTTGAAGAGCTCCCGGTAAATCGCCCTCAGTCTGATGCCAACTCGTTTGTCCGACATCCGCCCTCTGACTCCTGACGTCTGTACTACCCCTCGATCGACGCTTTCAGCCAGTCGAGGTAATCCCGAGAGCCCGCGACTATCGGGAGCGCAATGATCTCGGGCACCGAATAGGAGTGGAGCGACTTCACCCGCGCAATGAGCCGGTCCATGAGCGACAGCCTGCTTTTGACGATGAGGAGCGTCTCCCTCTCGTCCTGCGTCTTTCCCTCCCAGAAGAACAGGGAGCGCACCTCCGGAACGATGTTCACACAGGCGGCAAGGCGCTCATCCACGAGGGCCGTGCCGATCTTTCCTGCCTCATCCCCGGTTGATGCCGTTATCAGTACTATGATTTCGTCTCCCATGGATGGGTCCTCCCGAGCTGCTATTGCTCGCCAAACGCTTTTCCTCCGAGACCTTTGAGGTCCAACATCGCCATGAACCGTGTTTCCCCCGGCTTGAGGACGTATGAGATCCCGATACCCCAGCACTGCGATCCATAGTGCAGCCGGTACTCTTCCTGGGTCGTCTTTTTGTTCTCGACGTCTCTCCACCACTGCGCGCTCAGGTCCCATCTGCCCAGCTTGAGCGTGGTCCCCCCGATCAGGAATTCAGTTGCCGGTTCTCGTAAATACTGATGGGTGATTTTCAGCGACACGGTATTCGTCGTGATGCCGGCGCCCTCGGAATGCGAAGAGAGGGCACGCGAATAGGTATCATAACTTCCGGTCGCCGACATTGTGAACAACTTGGGCGTCTTGATGTACAGTTCCCCGAGGACCTCGGAGCGCGGGTGGGCGGTACTAAGGTTCTCTTTCGCGACGTTCAGGTCATAGGATTGAGAGAGCCTGAAGATCATCAGATCGAAGGTCGTAAAATCCTTGGAGTCTTTTGTTTCTTTGTAATGAGCTGTCAGGCGGTTTATCACCGCAATGCCCGTAACGTTCTGGATCGACACGGAATCCAGCGAGTCAAAGAGGGGTATGTCTCCCTGGTCGATATGAGGGATATAAGTGTACGACAGGGTCGGTTCTATCGAGTGCCTGATCCGGCCGATCCCGGCTTCGGCGTCCGTGCCGTAGACACGGGAGATGCGGGCGTTCACGTCCGCGCCGGCATAGAAATACTTCCGCTCCGTCGGCTCCGTCGTGGTGGCGCTCCGGTCATAGAACGTTGCGCGGACACCCGCATGCGGCGTGAAACTCAGACCACTGCCGCCGAACGCCGCGGTCAGCCTCGGATTAAAGTCCACGCGCCGGGCGCCGTCTTCCTCCTGCCTGGTAAAACTTGCCGCTGACCCTTCAAAGCCCAGGTGCAGAGGGCCCGCGATCGTCTCATCGAAGATCGTGTAGCGCAACTCGGGCAGCTTCTGGACCGTCTTCTCGTTCGTCCGGGTAAGATCGATCGAATACTGGCCCATGAGATAGAGCGCGGCGGTGTTCCACCGCTCCACGTAAAACGCGTTCGAGTCCAGGTAGGGCCTGGACCGGTTCTCGAGCTTCGTTTCGAGGTCATAGTAGTAGCGGTCATCGCTCACCAGGTTGATGTCCGCCCGGGCAGAGAGGTCTTCGGCGAACTCTTCCTGATGCTGGAACCGGAATTCCCACCGGGACGGGTTATCATGGTACATGTCCCAATACTTATAGTAGGTCTGACCCGAGGACTCCCGCGAGTTCTCATAGCGGTATTCGAGTCCGGTCCCGTGCCCGGTCCGCTCCCGATAATCCGAATAGAGGGTCATGTCCTTATTGTCTGAAATGGCCCAGAAAAAGGCATTATTGATCAAAAACCCCTCACGGCTGCTGTGCCCGGGCTCCGGGACCAAAAAACCGGTCTGCCTGCGCACCGGAAAGAGGAAATAGGGCGTATAGAGAACAGGAACGCCGGCCATATTGAACGACACCCCGCTTCCCGTGGCATAGCGGTCCAGATCGATGTTCATTTCGTCCGCCTTCAGATACCATTCGTCCTCATCGCAGGTGGTGAAGATCGCCTTCTCGACGTGGTAGACGTTCTCCGACCGCCGTTCTATTGTGTCCCCTTTCAGATGGAAGTTGTCCTTCTTCATGAAAATAGTGCCCTTGGTGATGTTCCCGGCCCGGGTGTAGAAGTTGATCGTCAGCTTATCGGCCTGGACGACTTCGCCTGCGTCCTGCAAATATACTTTTCCCTCGGCCACGGCCTCGCCGGTCCTATTGTTCATCACGACCTTGTCCGCCTCGAGGCGGACACTCTCCTGCTCTATCTTGACATGCCCCGTTGCATAGTACACGTCGTTGGTCCGGTCGTAGTCAAGCTTGTCCGCCGTCACGGTAACCGGAATCTTTTTCGGGAATACCTCGCTCGAAGCCTCATAGGGCACGCCAGCGAGAATCCCGGCGACCAGAACCATGATGAGTATGCCCGCAACCCCGCTTCTCATGTTAACGCTGCACGACCGTCTGTTTTTGATTCCCCATTTTTCACTCCGCACTCATCCGTCTCACGTTGTCGGTCCTTGCCCGCCGGGAACGATCCGGAATCGGGTCCCTTCATCCCTTCAATCCTGAAAGCTCCCCGACCCGGCCCGCCTCGGGAAAAAACACCGCCCGCGCATCCCCCACGACATAGAGAGAACCGGTAATCAGGACCAGGTCGTCTCCCGTGGATGCACCCCTGGCCTTGACGAGAGCCTCTGGAACGGTTTCAGCGCTCTCGACAAAACCATGCATCGCCCGTATCTCCGACGCAAGCGTTTGGACGTTCATGGCCCGGGAATACTGCGGCTTTGTCACTATCACACGGTCGGCAAGGGGGACAAGCTCGGCCATGATCCCGTGGTAGTCCTTGTCGCCGAGTATTCCGATGACGAGGATCAGCCGTTGGTAGGAAGACTTCATTTCCCGAACTGTCGTTGCCAGCTTTTTTGCCGACGCGGGGTTGTGAGCCCCGTCCAGGTAGATGTCCGGTCTGCGCGCGACCAGCTCCAGGCGGCCTTCCCACCGTGTGCGCTCAAGACCCAGACGCAGCGCAGACTCCTTTACGGTGATGCCCGCACGGCACAGGCATTCCATTGTTGCGAGGGCAAGGCAGGCGTTGTCCACCTGATGCCTGCCGAGCAGGGTGATTGTTATTTTTTCATACGACGTCTTGATACCCTGGTAATCAAAGACCTGACCGCGCTGCAATGCACAATGCTCGGCCTTAAAATCCTTTGCCAGCCGATAGACGGTTGAGCCTTGCGCCCCGGCTTCCCGCTCGATGACCGTGACAACTTCCTGCTGGACCACGCCGGTGACCACCGGGACGCCGGGCTTGATGATACCGGCCTTCTCTCCCGCGATCTGCGATAGCGTGTCCCCGAGATATTCGGTATGCTCGATGTCAATGTTCGTGATCACCGACACGAGCGGGGTGATTACGTTCGTGGAGTCGAGCTTGCCGCCCATGCCGACCTCGATCACGGCGATGTCCACGCCTTCCTCGGCAAAGTACGTGAACGCTATGGCGGTCGTAACTTCGAAGAACGTCGGGTTCAGCGCGCCACTACCGTCCGGGGACACTCGTTGATACGCTTCCCGGACCCGCTGGGCAAGCTCCACGACCTTTTGTTCGGAAATCCGGACATCGTCTATCCTGATCCGCTCGGTAAAGCTGACCAGGTGGGGCGAAGTATAGATTCCCACACGATAGCCGGCCTCCCGGAGCATGGCCGCAATGAACGCCGAGGTCGATCCCTTGCCGTTCGTACCCGCAACATGCACGGACCGGAATTTTCTGTGCGGACCGCCCATGATCTCCATGAGTTTGTAACTGTTGGAAAGGGCGAGTTTGATGCCGTGCTTCTGGAGCGCAAAGAGATAATCAATGGTTTCCTGATACGATCTTTCAAGGGACATGCCGGTCTCTTATCCGTTTCTCTGTTTTGACCATCATTCGCTGAATGCGCCGTGAACTATGGCCGTGCTGTCCGCCCCCCGTTATTGCACAGCTGATGGCGTGGGCGCGGTTACCGGCGGAGCGGGCGCGGGCGCCGGCGCCGCATCAACTGCATCCATGCGCCTTTTGACCGGTTTCGCCGGGGCCGCGGGATTTTTCGCGGTCTGGGGCGCGCGTTTTAGCGTCAGAACGAACGGCAGCGGCTGTGCCTTCGGCTGCGACTCGATGCGGCTCCGGTTGTAACTGATTGTGCCCGTTGTTTTGATCCGGCTGAAGAAGGTGAGCAGTTCCTTGGCCGTCAAGGACCCGGATATTTCCCGCACCGTATCGCTGAATTTTTTCCCCCAGAGCTGGTCATATTCCCGCATGACCTCATTGATACGCCGTATCGATTTTCTCTCATTTTCCTGCGCGAGGGTTATCGTTATCATAAGAGGCTCCCCGGCCGACGCCGGGACAGTTGCGGCGGGCGCGCTTATGACGACCGGAGACGAACCGATGGCCGTCGATACCGTGGTTGATGGGGTGGTCTTCACGATGCTCTCCAGCTCAACATCGAGCGGCGTCGGGGTGACCACGTAATAGGTGCCGGCAGCCGCAAGCAGAGCGATCCCGGCAACCCAAAGCGGTCGATAAATAATCTTTTTGAGTCGCGCCGCCGCGGAAAAGCCCTTTTTCAACCGAGACAGGATGCCCTCTTCGGGGGTGACGTCCTTCAGGAACTGCCTGGTCTCATCTATTCGCTTGAGCGCCTCGAACTCAGACCTGCACACTACGCAGGATTTCAGATGCCGTTCGACGCGGTTCTTCTGGAGTTTGAACAAATGACCGAGCAGATATTTCTTCAGCAGCTTCCCGGTATACTCACAATCCTTTTTCATAAAGACCGCCTTAAACCGCGTTCATCAATTCTCAATCTCTACCTAACCCGGACAAGCCGGAACCAAAAGAATAAAGCTAAAGGCGTCTCTCGCAATGGCCTATGAAAGAAAAGCGGCCACTTAGCACTTCCGCAAAGGACGCCAAGAAAACCTTTAAGTCTTGGGTTTAAAAAACGAA
>JBGPIG010000071.1:0-10398 GCA_041484745.1 Nitrospirota bacterium
AGCACCCGCTCGGAGAAGCGATCGTACGCGGCGCGATCGAAAAAGGTTGCGCCCTCGAACAGGCTGACGAGTTTGAAGCGCTCCCCGGTCACGGTATTCGGGCCGTCATCAGGGGAAAGGAAATCGTCATCGGCAACGAACGGCTCATGGCGGAACGGAAGATAGATTTTGGCGCACTGCTCGGTGACGCGGAAAGACTTTCATCCCTCGGAAAGACACCCATGTTCGTGGCAGTTGACGGCAGAGCAGCCGGGATCATCGCGGTCGCGGATACCGTCAAAGACCATTCCAAAGAGGCCGTAGCCAAGCTCAAAGCGATCGGGCTCGAAGTCGTTATGCTGACCGGGGACAACAAACGCACGGCCCAGGCCATTGCCGACGAGCTCGGCATCTCCCGCGTCCTGGCTGAGGTACTGCCGCAAGACAAGATGGAGAATGTGAAAAAGCTCCAGGCGGAGGGCCGTGTCGTGGCCATGGTCGGCGACGGGATCAATGACGCCCCTGCCCTGACGCAAGCGGACGTCGGCATCGCCATCGGCACGGGCACGGATGTGGCCATTGAAGCATCGGATGTCACGTTGATCAAGGATGATCTCCGCGTGGTGGCAACCGCCATGAGACTTTCGCGCAGGACCATGCAGACGATCAAGATGAACCTGTTCTGGGCTTTCTTCTACAATGTGATCGGCATACCTGTTGCGGCCGGCGTCCTGTATCCTTTTTTGGGCCCCGCGGGGCTTCTGAATCCCATGTATGCCTCGGCAGCCATGGCCTTCAGTTCGGTAAGTGTGGTTTCAAACTCGCTTCGGCTGAGAAGATTCAACTAATTTCACCACGAAGGCACGAAGACACGAAGAAAGGCGAGACGATGGAACATTTACCCCTATCTGAAAAAGAAGAGATGATTGCGAAACACATTGTCGATGCTGCTTTTAAAGTGCATAAGAACCTGGGACCGGGCTTGATCGAGAAAGTATATGAAGCATGTTTTTGCCACGAATTATCCAAACAGGGAACGCCGTATCAAAGACAGATCGTGGTCCCGATCGTGTATGACGGCACAATTCTTGATGAAGACTTACGTTTAGACGTTTTGGTCGATGATCTGGTCATTTGCGAATTCAAGGCAGTTGAAGAATTGCATCCAATATGGGAAGCCCAGCTGATTACTTACCTCAAGCTGACCAATAAACGTCTCGGTTTTCTAATCAACTTTAACGTAAACCTCATCAAGAAGGGAATCAAAAGAATAATACTTTGACCCTTCTTTTCTTCGTGCCTTCGTGTCTTAGTGGTGGCATCTTTTTTGTTTCTTCGTGGTGAATAAAAATGAAATTCATCGCCGACGTCATGCTGGGCAAGCTCGCGAAACGACTACGGATCCTTGGATTTGATGTCCTCTATGACCGGACACTGAATGACAACGAGATCATCCGTCTGTCCCACGAGCAGGACCGAGTGATCCTGACGCGGGACACCGCCCTTGCAGCGCGGCCCCTTGCGGCAAACCACCTGTTTATCACTCATGACCACGCACAAGAGCAGGCCGACCAGTTTTTTGCAGCATTCCCCTTCACGACACACCCCGACCCTCTCACCCGCTGTTCCAAGTGCAATTGCCTTCTCGCGCCGATCGAAAAAAAGGAAGCTCAGGACTTCGTGCCGCATTATGTTTATGAAAGAATGGATTCGTTCGTACGCTGTCCGGCCTGCAAGAGGACCTACTGGCAAGGAACGCATGTGAGGAGGATGGCAATACCAGAAAGGATGCAAAAAAAATAGCCGGTCTGATGCCATCAGACCGGCTAGACTTATGGATACAGTGTGTTAAATGAAATGGTAGATGATACCGAAATCAACAGTCTTCACATCTCCATCGCGTTTGGGCGTGCTATCAAAGGAAACTAATGATCTAGTCCATCCGGCATGCACCGATAATTCTCTGAAAAGGTACAACTCGATGCCGAACCCGTATTGAATTCCATCACTCTTAAACGTCTTGGGCTTTCCGATTTCGTAGTGAGCATAGCCTCCCAGGAGGTAGGGCTCAACAGTCATAACTTGAGCACTGTCGAGGCTCGTCAGCGGAAAATTCAATTTAATGTCCCCGGCCAGGCCTTTGAGGTCCTCCGAAGAACCGCCCGTTATATTGTGCTTCGTCGTGCTGTAGTTTCCCTCGATCGCAACATATCTATTAAATCCCACGCCGGCGCGCAACCCCCATCCAGTCCCCGAGCTTACTCCTGTTCCCGCATCACCGGAAATCGTGTTGTTCGGTACAAACGCCCCGAGGTAAAATCCTTCTTTTGCCATAACCGGTGAAGCAATGAGCAGCAACAAGGCAACGAGCAGCAATAAAGACTTTCTCATACCACCTTCTCCTTTCGTGGATACGTATTTACGAGCGATTAAATGAAATGATAGCAAAAGGGCCGGCGTTGTCAAGCCGAAATCCTGTTCACGCTGTACCGGGTACGAGCAATTACAATTCTCCTATTGAGCGGGGGTTGGCGGTCCTTCCCACGGTTCAGGCTCAGCCGGAGCAATAGGGGCCGGCTGTTCTTTCGGCTTCGTTCGCTCTTGCGGCTTTACTTCGGGTGGACGCAGCGAATTCACAGCAGGCGGCGCCGAAGGCTGGGTCCGCTGAAGTGCCGCGGGTTGACGCTTTGGTCGCGCAGGCTTTGCTGAAGATTCCTGCGGGCTTTTCCTGCTCACGATGCCTGTCGCCGTGACGGCCAGGTCCCTGACCACAGCGTTCTTGGGCTCGATTACGGTCAGTTCTTGACCGTTCAGCAGCAGCTTAAGTGCGCCCGCGCTTCCGAAACTCAGCAGAAACTGGCCATCAGCGCTCCAGATGAGGCTCTCCCCTTTTTTCAGCACGGCCTTTTTCTGTGGGCTGGTATCGGTCCGTACCAGAAGCCAGGTGTCTTCCAAGGCAACAACTTCAAGGTAGAGTTTGTCCTGTTTCGCTGCGGGGACGGGCGCCGGTTCCAATTGACCGGTCGATGACGGCGTCGCTGCGTGCTGATCTTCCCGAGGACCGTGTTTCGGCAGGGCCACGAAGAAGAAAATGACGAGTGCGATCACAATACCCGCTCCCCAGATAAACAGCTCGACGGGTGTCCCTCGAAGCATCTTCTGAGCACTGACAGCTGGCGCGGGTTCCTTCTCTGCCGGGGCGCCGGGAGCGGACTTCGCCGGCCGCAGTTCCCCGAACTTGATCATGACCTCCTTCTCGTCGAGGTGGAGGTACTTTCCATAGTTTTTCAGAAATCCCCTTACAAAAACCTCGCCCGGCAGCCTGGAGAAGTCTTCTTCTTCGAGGGCTTTGAGGTAGGTAATACCGATCCGGGTCTGCTGGGCCGCCTCATGCAGATCAATCCCGCGCGCCTCTCGTGCGTCGCGCAAGTATTTTCCTAACGTGCCCATCCGTCACCTCAGGGTTTTGATATAGTCATTCGCCTTGCGTCCGGTTTCTCCCTTGGGGTCCAGTTCCACCGCCTTGCGGAACTCCGTGAGCGCAGACTTCTTATTGCCGTCCTTCAAGAATGCAAGGGCCAGACTGAATCGCATGGTTGCATTCTGCGGCGTCATCCCTACCCCTTCCTGAAACTCTCTGATCGAGTCTTTGATTTTTCCCGCTTCATACAGGGCCGTACCAAGTTGATAGATAATAAAATCCTGATTGACAAAACGCTTGGCTTCGCGGAATGCTTCCACCGCTTTATCATATTCCTTCATTTCCATGTACACAAGACCAATGTTGAGATTAGGCAGGTGAGGAGTGGTATAGAGCTTATTTTCCAAGGCTTTTTTGTAACACTTGAGCGCTTCCTGCCATTTTTGCTGCCTCGAATACACTCTCCCGAGCGCGTTGTATGCTTCGGAATATTGAGCATCCAGACTGATCGCTTCCTTATAATATTTTATTGCATCTTCCGGCTTTCCCTGATCATCGCTGATGATGCCCAGGCCGTAATAGGACTGTTTGAAGCTGCTGTCCGTCTGGATGGAGCGATTAAATTCGACGGACGCGAGTTCGTAGTTATTTTCCCGGAGATGCGACAACCCTTTCATATAATATCCTTCCGCCATTTTTGCCTTGTCTATCTTGGGGCCGGTCGTGACACATGCTACCAGCGACAGAAGAATGACCAATATAAACGTTCTCATCTCTCCATACTCCTTTCAAAACGATGTAAGAAGACGCGCGAGTGCTTCCCGGTCCCGGCTCACGACGCCGCTGGAGGACGAGGATCCATTTTTCAACGATTGCTTCAGTGGTTTTCCACCAGCCGCCTTGATTGCATTCTGCATTATTTCCTGCCGTTTTTTTGTTGCGGCGGCAAGTGGCGAGGCCTTGGGAGCGGATGGCTGAACGCTCGACAGGTACGGAGCCGTGCGTGGGGAAGCGTCAGGGACCCCTTCCTTCGGCTTTGGTTCAAACGGTAGCGGCTCAGGTGTTGCGGGAGCTGAAACAGGCGCCGCAGCCTCCTGGATCCGGGGTACCGACGCGGGCTGCACGGGCGCGACCGGAGGTTCGGGCACAGCGGCCGGCTTTGCCGCCGTTGCAGGCCGAAGGGGAGGAACCCGGGGTTCCGTCACCGGTGCCGGCATTGCCGTTAATGTAGGCTGCACTGGTGCTGTCAGTATTTCCGGTACCGTTTCCGGGATGGCTTGCGCAACGGGAGGCGTCGCCTCTGTCTTTAGCTGCTCGCCAGGGGAAAACTCGACGACCGGCTCAGCCTCCGGCTGTTTTTTCTGGCTAAAGATGGACTGGCCGTCGATCCAGTGCTGCCGCTCCGATTCGGACATAAACGCGAAATCGATTTCGTCCAGCATCGCACCCAGGTCCTCAGCAAAACCGCGGGCATCTTCCTCGACTTCCAACATCTCTTCTTCGGGAAACGGGTTCGAGGAATGCTTGTAGTAAAGCTTCCGATCGGAACGGAGTAGATGGAGGCCTATAAATGCCGACCGTCTTGCTTTCCCCTCGCGGAAAAAAAACACGTAGCTGCGCGCTTCCTCGACATTCATCTCCGGAGTGGCGACCTCATGGTTGTTCATGGAAAAGAGCGCCTTGACCAGCGTCTTTTCTTTCAGAGAGCTGTCAGTTACAGTCGGATCTATTGTAAACATATCTCACACCAAGCTCCAAATCCCAAATTACGAATAATGCTAGACTCATAAAAAGTCCGATTAAACCGCAGAGCCGCAGGTGCGGTTTATTCGGTGCCTTTCCCTATATATCTTCAAAATGGGTGAGCTTTTTGAACTCCCGGTATCTACCCTCGATTTCCTTGTAATCCAGGCTGCGGAGCCGGTCAAGACTGAAGGATTCCACGTTCAGCGAGGCCATCACACTGCCGAAGATCACGGCCTTTCTCATGCTCTCCTCGGTAAAGTTCAGTGTGCTTGCAAGGTATCCCATGAAACCGCCCGCGAATGTGTCGCCGGCGCCCGTGGGGTCGAACACGGACTCGAGGGGATAGGCCGGAGCGCTAAACACGCTGTGGCCGTTGAACATGAGAGCACCGTAGCTTCCCTGCTTGACCACGACTGTCTTTGGCCCCATGGCCTGGACGCTCTTTGCCGCCCTGACCAGACTTGCCTCTCCGGCGAGCTGCCTGATCTCAGCCTCGTTGATCGTCAGCAGGTCCACTTCCTTAAGGGTGCGCTTGAGCGCATCAGGTTTGCTCGAAATCCAATAGTTCATCGTATCGCATGCGACGAGCTTCGGCTTCTTGACCTGCCGAAGCACCTCAAGCTGGATCTCGGGGTCCACATTCGCCAGGAACACGACATCGGAGTTTTTGAAGTCATCCACGATGTTCGGTCTAAAGGTCGCCAGGACGTTCAAGTGCGTGGCGAGCGTACGCGCTTCATTGAGATCGTATCCGTACTCGCCTTTCCAGCGAAAGGTCTCGCCCTTCTGTACTTCAAGACCGCGAATATCGACATTCCTGCTCTTGAGGAATTGGATATGTTCATTGGGGAAATCCTCGCCGATCACGGCGACAAGCCGTACCTCGGAGAAATAGCTGGCCGATGCGGAAAAATAGGTGGCTGAACCGCCAAGGGCGTTATCAACATTTCCGAAAGGGGTTTTGACCGAATCCAGTGCGACCGTACCGACAACGAGTAGACTCACAAAAAAACCTCCAAAGAAATTCAAGGGTGCCACAACGACTCGAAGGTACGAAAAAATACAGAAACAATCGCTTGCTTTCAAACGTCGTGCCTTTGTGGCGGGATACTTATTGCTTCTTCAAGTATTTTCCGATAATGAGCGCCAGGTCTTTCCTGGTCTTCGCCGGAATCAGTTTCTCGGGTGTCATGATCGTATTCCGGAGGGCCTCGCCGCACCCGCATACACGCGGTCCTGAAAGAACGCGCACGGCCTCGCGGATCATGGCCTTGGACGTCTCGACATTATGTTTCATCACCGCGAGCACGGCCTCCACGGTCACGGTCTCCTCGCTGTGGTGCCAGCAGTCGTAGTCAGTGGCCAGCGCGATGGTGCAGTAGCACATCTCGGCCTCGCGCGCCAGTTTGGCCTCGGTAGCGTTCGTCATGCCGATGACATCCACGTTCCACGTTCGGTAGATGAGAGACTCCGCTCGGGTCGAGAACTGCGGCCCTTCCATGCAGAGGTACGTGCCGGCTGTATGCACCGTAGCGCCGACCTTCACCCCTGCCTCGATGAGGACCTTTCCAAGGTCGGCGCAAACCGGGTCCGCCATGCCCACATGCGCCACCACACCATTGCCGAAGAACGTGCTTCGCCGGTGCCTGGTATGGTCGTAGAACTGATTAGGGACCACGATGTCGCCCGGATGGATCTCATCCTTCATGCTGCCCACAGCGCTCACCGAAATGAGGCGCTCCACGCCGAGCTTCTTCATACCATAGATATTTGCCTGGTAGTTGATGTCCGAGGGCATGATGCGATGCCCTCTGCCATGCCGGGGAAGGAAGGCGACCCGTTTGCCGTGCAAGGTCCCGATAACATACTCGTCAGAGGGTTTGCCGAAGGGCGTCATGAGCTTAACGGTCTTGATCCGCGTGAGCCCTTCCATCTCGTACAAACCGCTGCCGCCGATGACGCCGATGGTTACGTTGTCCGCCTTTGCACTCCGCTTTTTCATCACTAAACTGATCCTTTGAATAACGATGAGATTATTATTTTATGGGATAAACAGGATTAATTGGATTGGAATGGACAGAGGCGCTGTTCAAGCAATTCCCTCTCTATACGGTAATCCTGTCTCTCTCTGAAAAGCCTTATCAGCTCTGCACTGCGCCCTGCTCGGCTTCTTTTTTCATCTCCAGGCTTTCCATCAGTTCCACAGGCTTTTCGGGGATAATGGTGGAAATCGCGTGTTTGTACACGAGTTGCTGGTTCTCCTGCTTCATCAGGATAACGAAGTTGTCGAATCCCTTGATCGTCCCCGTAAGTCGTGCGCCGTTCACAAGATACATCGTCACGGGGATCTTTTCCTTACGCATCTGGTTCAAGAATATGTCCTGAAGATTCACCTGAGACTTTCCCATCAACCCTCCGTAAAACATGAGTGAGTGACCGCGCCCTCTGTGACAGCCGATGCACAATATTTTTTGTAATCTTATACCAACTTCTCTGTAATTTCAATGTATTTCTTCATCCGCTCAACGATTTCCGCAGGATGGGAGAGCCCCGTTATGTCCACCCATACTGCCTCGGGTTCGCGGCGAAACCAGGTGAACTGACGCTTGGCAAACCGCTTGGTATCGCGCTTGAGCAGTGCAATGGCCTCCTCACGCGACGTCTTACCGAGAAAGCGGTTCATGAAGTGCTGATATCCCAGACCCTGCATCGAGGGAAGATCAGGACTGTATCCGCGGTCCAACAGGGTCTTGACCTCTGCTTCAAGCCCCTCGACGATCATCTGGTCTACCCGCTTCTCTATCCGGGGGTAAAGTTCAGTTCTCCCTCTTACCAGAAAAAGCAAACGAAATTTGAATGGTCTCTCCCGAAACGCGTGCTCATGCTGGAATTCCGATAGTTTTTTATCCTTCAGATAATAGACCTCGAGCGCCCTGACCGTACGCCTGAGATCATTCGGATGGATCTTGATCGCCGCCTCGGGATCGACCTTGACAAGGTCTGAATAAAGGATACCGGGACCTCCTTCCGCTTCACGCTGAAGCAGACGCTCGCGCAACTGGAGGTCGGCCGGCGGCCCGGGGAACAGCCCGCGGGTAAGCGCCCGGATGTACAATCCCGTTCCGCCGACCACGATGGGGACGCCGCCGGAGGAAATGATGCCGTCGATCGCCGCACGCGCGTCACGAAGATAATCGCCCACGCTGTAGGGCCGGTCCGGCTCCACGATATCGATCATGCGATGATACACGAGTTTGCGCTGTTCCGGCGTAGCCTTGGCCGTCCCAATGTCCATGTGACGATAGATCTGCATGGAATCGGCGCTCACGATCTCGGCATTGGACTCCCGGGCCAGGAGAATTGACGAGTCGGTCTTGCCCACGGCCGTCGGTCCGGCGATGATAAGAATAGGTTTGTCTTTAGACATGATTCAGTGAGTGATGCAGCTTGCAATTATTACCACGGGAGCGGTCACATTCTCTTGAACATCTTTTTGATCTCATCCATCGAGAACCGTATTACCGTCGGCCTCCCGTGCGGGCAGGTGTGCGGCATGCGGCATTTGAAAAGATCCGCCAAAAGTGACTCCATCTCCCGCTGATCGAGATGCCGATGGACTTTGATCGCCGGATGACAAGCCATAACGGACAGGACCTCATCACGCAGTCTGTCCATTTTGCCGCTCGTGCCGTGGACGTTCACTTCATCGAGAATGTCGAGAAGCAGCTGTTTGTAGTCCGCGCCGACCAGGAGCGCCGGCACCGCTTTGATCATAAAAGAACCGTTGCCGAAGTCTTCAACAAAGAACCCGAGTTTGCCGAGTTCGGGCAGATACTCGGCAAGCAGGCCGCTCTGGGCCGGTCCCAGCTCAACCTGGTCAGGCATGAGCAGGTCCTGGACAGGAATATGCCCTCCCTGGAACTGGTCCTGGAGCTTCTCGAACAGCACCCGTTCGTGTGCCGCGTGCTGATCGATGATCGCCATCCCTTCCCGTGACTGGGCAACGATAAAGGAATCGTGGACCTGCGCGAGCGGGTAGAGAAGTTCGGGGTTCGGAGCGGGGAGTTCGGCGTGCAAAGAGACCGGGCCGGGCGCGGAGGAATAATTCATTTGTTGATTTTGTCCCGGTGCCGTGGATATTGAAATTGCATTTCTCAATTCCGAACTCCGGGCTCCAAACTCCGGAGTCATGCTATTTTTCAGGTAACCGGACAAACTCTCGCTCACCCCTTCGGCGCTCATCGCCAAAGACACACCGGGAGAAGGCGCCCCCTGCGAGCGCAGTCCCTCACGGATCACATCGCGGACAAGGTCGTGGATCTGCGCCTGATTGCGGAAGCGGACCTCGGCCTTGGCCGGATGCACATTCACATCCACCAGCGCGGGGTCGATATCGATAAAGATAAAAGCCACTGGATGCCGGTCACGCATGAGCATGTCCCCGTAGGCGCTGTAGAGCGCATGCGTGAGGGACGGGTTCTTGATCGCGCGACGGTTCACAAAGAAATCCTGATAGGTCCGGTCCGCCCGGGTGTACGCCGTACGACCGAGGAGACCGTGGACATGAACGCCGTCCCTGCCGCCGGTGAACTCCATAACATTTTCCGCTATCTCACCGCCGCATAATTGGAACACTCGTTCTTTCAGGCTCTGTGACGGGGAAAGGTCAAGAACTACCCGCTCTCCGTGCGTTAGCCGGAATCGAATGGCCGGCTGGGCCATGGCCAGTCGCGAAACAGCGGTCACGATGTGTGAAAACTCGGTTGCGGGGCTTTTCAGAAATTTGAGCCGTGCGGGAGTGTTGAAAAAGAGGTGGGTTATTTCAAGTGTCGTGCCGCGCGGCGCCGCCGCCTCGGATATTTTCTTGACCGCGCCGCCGTCGATCTCGACCATAGTTCCCGAGGACGCTCCCGCCAGCGCAGTGAGCAGCCGGATACGGGATACTGAAGCAATGCTCGAGAGCGCCTCTCCCCTGAAGCCCATGGTGCTGATGGATTCAAGGTCCCCATCGCTCACGATCTTGCTCGTGGCGTGGCGCAGGAACGCGGACTGCGCGTCCTCATTCGACATGCCGCACCCGTTGTCCGCGATGCGGATAAGCCTCCTTCCGGATTGCTCGATATCGACAACGATCTCCGCGGCGCCGGCGTCGATAGAGTTCTCGATCAGCTCTTTGACCACGGATGCAGGCCGTTCAACGACCTCACCTGCGGCGATCTTGTTCACAACATGGTCGGGAAGTATTTTTATTA
>JBGPIG010000072.1:0-10368 GCA_041484745.1 Nitrospirota bacterium
AAGGCGGTGTCCGTGACCATAAGCGCCTGGTACCCGAATTTATTGAATGACCAGTGGTCGGAGAAGTCGATCCCGACAACAATGGCCGGGGCGTTCAACGTGACGCAAGGGAGGTCGGTCGCTTTCATAAAACTCGCGGCGATCTTCTCGGTAAATCCTTTTGACTTCAGGTTGCCGACGAGGGCGATATAATTGCCGATCTTCGGGAATCTGCGGTTCATGAGCGGGAAGGGATAATGTTGCGAGCCCTCCGTGTCGCTAAAGAAACCGAGCATCTCGAGACAAATCATGCCCTCGACCTGCTCGTTCTTGTCTTTCAAATTCCGGGCATACTGATAGCTCGCCATATTGCTGCTCCGGTAAACCGGCCATTCTTCAAGGGCAAAGGCCGCGAACCTGAGCGTTTTCCCCGGTTTCTTTCCGGACATCGCCTGCGCAAGGCCGAGAAGTCCCGCCACGCCGCTCGCGTTATCATCCGCCCCCGGCGTGGTGCGAACTGCGTCATAGTGTGCGCCGACAATCAGAAGCTTTTCCGGCGACCCGGTCCCCCTCAGTTCGGCGATGACATTATGATAGGTATTTCCAGCAAAGAGAACGGGCTGTCTCGTGACCTGACAGCCGAAAGACGCGAACTGGCCGAAGATGTAGTCCGCCGCTTTGTCCAGCCGGTCCCTGTCCCACGATGTGCGGACGCCAATCTCGGTGGCAAGCATGGTCACAACCTGACGGAGATAATCAGCGACATCCATGTGTTGAAGCCTATCATACTTCATTTCGAAATGTCAAACGAAGGGCATCTTGTTTTTTTCGCTCAGGAATCAACCGAAGGCCCTGACGTCCTGAGGCCGGCAGCCGTAACCCATCTTGACACTTCGTTTAACTGCGCTATACTGTATCATATACAGGATATAAAAAATCCTGTATTTAGCAGCGGGAAAGGAGGACGTGGTCATGATAGAACTTATAGCAGGCGCCGGGGTCGTCGTGTTCGCCGTTTATGCAGGGTTCAACATAGCGTACCTGTCGAGCATGCGGAGGTTGAGCGGGAACGCGGCCGCCTTCCTGCAGAACAACAAGGAAGGACTGCAGGCTGTCATCGCGGATACGAAGGAAACGATGGAAAACGTGCGTAAGATAAGCGGCGACGTAAGCGACGTGACACAGGACATCCGCCGGCTCTCCGCCGCTGTCGCAGAAATTGAGCAGGATGTGGAAAGGCTGCGTGCCTATGTCAAGAACGACTTTGCCCCTGCCGCAGGAGCGAGTATTGCCGGGCTGAGGGCGGGCATCAAGACCGGGGTCGTGACCCTGGTAAAGAATCTGCAAGAAGAAAGGGGTGATGATCATGAAAGAAGAGCTTGAAAGAACACAGCGGAACAGCATTATCACTCCCTTCCTGGTAGGCGGTCTTCTGGGAGCGGGGATTGCGCTCCTCCTGGCGCCGAAATCGGGAAAGGAACTGAGGAAAGACATCAAGGACACTGCATCCAACGTAAACGAAAAGGTCACCGGGACCCTTGAAAAGGGCCGTAACCTGTACGAAGAAAGCACCGTTGCTGTCAAGAATGCAATCGAGGCCGGCAAGATGGCCTATATCCAGGAGCGTGACAAGCAGCGCGCGGCGTGAGCAGCACGAACAGCGACCGAAGAGCGCGCCGCCAATCCTGCAGCGCGCTCATGCATCAAGCAGCTTCAACAGTGAGAAAAGAGGTGATACCTATGAAAAAGTTTCTATCCCTTTTAGCGGGAATGGTGTTCGTACTGGCCTTTGGAACGGCCTATGCTGATGACATGACGCCGGCGACCAAGGATACCGGCGACAAGATGACCCGCGACGACGATCTCCAGAAATATTACCAGGACCAGGGCCAGGGTACGGTCAACCAGATACCCGCGGTGACGGACGAAAAGGGATCGGGTGCCGGCGGCAGAGGAGAGTCGGATTCGACCTGGAAGAGCGACACCACCGAGAAGCCGGCTCCGGTTGAGAAAGACACGACCAATCCCTCTGACAGCGGACGCGGCATGGGAGACCCCTCCAGGAGCCATGACACCTACCGTTATTGATCGCGAAGCGCAGGGTGCCTAGGATAATCCCGTTCATGATCGCTTTCAGCAGGGACCCGCGGCAGGATCGTCATGACGGGGAGTTGTTCCGCGTCTAGAAGCAGGCTGATATTCAGCCTGCTTAATTTTTTTGCCAAAGGGGAAGACCGGGACTGCGGGGAGGCATGCGCCTTATCACTAACTTATTCGTTTCTTTTGTGAGGAGCTTCATTCCCAAGATTCTTTTCGAAAGGACCTAATGTTACTACTCTACTTCCTTTCTGCTGCAACCTTCGTATCAAAAAGCCCAACACGACACCCCGACCATATCAAATCGCAATAAAAGCTGACGGGTATCGTTGACGCCTGCGCGATCCGGTGCTATCCTATTAATATAGGATTTTATTGGTCCCTTTTTCGCACACAAGGCGATCAGGGGTCAGAAGAACTTTAAAAGAAGTGCGGAGGATTCAGCATGGCTGGAGGAACGATCTGGAAAGGACATGTCCATTTTGGGGATACGGATGTAGCCGTGAAGCTGCATTCCGCAGTCAGGGAGGAGCGGGTCCAGTTTCACCTCTTGCACAAGCGCGACCAGGTCAGATTGCGTCAGCAGATGATCTGTGCGTATGAAAAACTACCCGTGTCCGCTGAAGAACAGTCCAGAGGGTTTAAACTGGAGGATGGAAAATATATCATCGTCGATCCGGAGGAGCTCGAACAAACGGCCTCTGAAGGCAGCCGGATGATCGAGGTCCACGAATTCGTCAAAACAGCGCAGATCGACCCCCTCTTCCTTGATCGCGTCTACTACCTGGAACCGGATGTCCAGGCAAAAGGATATAGCGCGCTTGTCAGGGCGTTGCAGGAGATGGATGCGTCAGGCATCTGCACCTGGACCATGAGAAAGCGGTCCTATCTCGGGGCCTTGCAGGCGAGCGGGAAGCTCCTTCGCCTGATTACTCTGCGGTATGCCGACGAAGTGGTCGCGGTGGAATCCTTTGACTTGCAGCACATTCCTTTGTCGGACAAAGAACTGAAGATCGGGGGCGAGTTGATCAATCAATTGACCGTTCCTTTCGAGCCGGGAAAATTCGAGAACGAACATCAGAAGAAGTTGCAGCAGATGATCGAGAAAAAAGCCCGCGGAGAAAATATCGCGGTGCTACCCCCCAGGCGTCTGATACCCACGGAATCGGACAAGCTACTTCAGGCCCTTGAAGCGAGTTTGAAGAAAGCTGCCTGAGGGGAAGACCCGCGGCCAGGAAAGAGATTTTACGATGGAGGACGGAGAGGGAGAAGGCCGGGGAGGAATTCACCTCTTGAATTTAATGTATTCTCGGTGATCTCTATGGTGGATTTTGAAGCAGCTTCAGAGAGGAGAAATGACATGGCTGTGCAGGGAATATGGAGCGGGACGATCAGTTTCAGCCTGGTGGCGATTCCGGTGCGGCTGGTTACAGCCGTCGATCCCGGCCGGGTTTCGTTTCGCCTGCTCCACAATAAGGATTACTCGCCCCTCGCGAGAAGAATGTTTTGCCCACAGGATGAAACGATGGTCCCCCGGGACGAGATCATCAGAGGATACGAGATCGGCCCGGACAAATACGTCCTGATGACGGACGAGGAACTGGAATCCGTGTCCCCGGAACGGAGCCGTACGATCGAGATCCTCGAGTTCATCGATGAGAAGGAAGTGGACCCGATCTATTATGGTCACCCGTACTATCTCGTTCCTTCGAAAGGGGGCGAAAAAGCGTATCAGCTGCTGGTCGAGGTGATGCGCCGGTCGAACAAAGCCGGGCTCGCAAAATTCGTGCTGGCCGAGCGTGAGTATCTGGTGGCGGTCATAAGCAAGGGGGGTGTGCTGGAGTTGATCACCCTTCATTACAGCGACGAAATACTTTCTCATGAAGACATCTCACCGAAGGATGGAACAATCGCCGCCGAAGAGGAAATGCGGATAACAACCAGCATCAAGAACATGATGGAAGATTTCGATCCGGGGAAGTATGCGGATGAGCGCCGGACAAGGATCATGGACCTCGTGATGCGGAAGGCCAAAGAACAAACTCCGGTGGAGGCGCCTGCAATAAGGGAAGAAGAGGGGGACGGCCCCGCTGACCTGGTCGCCGCGCTGGAGGAAAGCATGCGGAAAGTGAAGGGGAACCGATGAACCGAACATTCGTCGAAATGGCCGGCAGAAGACTCCCGTTATCGAACCTGGAAAAGGACCTCTATCCAGCCTATGGCTTCACGAAGGCCCACATCCTGGAATACTACCGCGGGATCGCACCGTTCATCCTGCCCCATTTGAAAGACAGGGCAGTGACCTTCAGGCGCTATCCGGAAGGAGTTGAAAAGGGTTCCTTTTTCGAGAAGCGCTGTCCCAGGCACCGTCCGGCGTGGGTGAAAACGGCGGAGATCGTCCCTGATGACGCAGCGCGGATGACGGTCTGCCTGATCAACGATCTGGAAACGCTGCTCTGGGCGGAGAACCTTGCTTCCCTTGAACTTCATGTGCCGCTGGCAAGGGCCGGCTCTCCCGACAGGCCCGATTCGATGGTCTTCGACCTGGATCCCGGCGATCGGGCAAGCATCTGGGAGTGCGCCCGGGTGGCGCTGATACTTCGGGACCTGCTCTCCCGAATGGGGCTCGCAAGCTATGTAAAGACCTCGGGTAAAAAGGGACTCCATGTCTTTGTCCCGTTAAACCGCAAAGAGACGACCTTTGATGATACCAAGACATTTTCAAAGGCCGTGGCGGAGATCATGCAGAAGCATTACCCGGACCTGGTGACCGCGAAAATGGCGAAGCAATACCGGGACGGAAAGGTTTTTATCAACTGGTCCCAGAACGACGCTTCTAAAACCATGATCTGCGTTTATTCCCTGCGCGCCCGGGAAAAACCATTCGTTTCGTTTCCGCTTGAATGGGCGGCGCTGGAGGGTCCGGCCGGGCGGGCCGACCAGGAACAGCTGCAGGTCATATATTCGGAGGCTGTTAGCAGGGTAGAAAGTATGGGCGACCTATTTCAAGAAGTGCTCGTGAAAGAACAGAAGGTGCCGCATCTGTGATGAGTTCATTAAAAGAACAACCACAGGGACACTGAGGCACACAGGAAAACTTGACGCAAAGAAGGAGAGGAGGAGAAAGGTTCGTTTCTCACCTCCTATCCGGCTACCGTCGGATTGCTTCGTGTCTTTGCGCTTCTGTGGCAATGACCAGACTCGGAACTGAAAATTATGATCAACAGGGAATTAAAGGAATACGCCTCCAAGCGCGAATTCGAGAAAACGCCGGAGCCGAAACCCGTCCCTCGGCCTGAGGGGAACCGCCGCATGTTTGTTGTTCATAAGCACGCGGCCCGGGCCCTTCATTATGATCTCAGGCTTGAGCTGGAGGGGGTGCTTAAGAGCTGGGCCGTGCCGAGGGGCCCCTCGCTGGATCCTTCCTTAAAAAGGCTGGCTGTGATGGTCGAAGACCACCCTCTTGATTACAAAGATTTTGAGGGCGTTATTCCGGAGGGCAATTACGGCGCAGGAAGCGTCATCATCTGGGACAAGGGCTTTTATCATCATCCTTCCGCACGCGATGAAAACGAAAGCGATAAACTTCTTCTGGACGGATTACGGAAAGGGGACATGAAGTTTGTCCTCGAAGGAGACAAGCTTCATGGGGAATTCGCCCTGGTAAAAACCGGAAAGGACGGGAAGTCGTCGTGGCTTCTCCTGAAGAAAAAAGAGAGAAATCCGACCACCGGGGACATCCTCAAGGAGAACCGCTCCGTAGTGTCCCATAAAACCCTTGAGGAGATGCTCGAGGCCGACCCGGAGAAAGCCTTCAGTCAAAATAAAGCGGACCAGATCCGTCTTCATGAAGCGATAGAGATGGAAGATCTGAAGGATGTACCGGACAAACCTATGCCCCACGCCATACAACCGATGCTCGCGACCGTGGTCAAGGAACCGTTCGATCATCCGGATTGGATCTTTGAAGTGAAATGGGACGGATACCGGGCTGTTGCCGAGATCCGGGACAAGGACGTTTCGCTCTATTCCCGGAACCTGATCTCATTTAACAAAAGGTTTTCTCCCCTTGTGGATTCTCTGCGGAAATTCGGATTTGATGCCGTCCTGGACGGCGAAATCGTCGTTGTGGACGATCAGGGACTCCCTGATTTTCAGATGCTGCAGCATTATCAGGGCTCCGGTAGCGGTCATTTGCTCTACTGCGTTTTCGATCTCCTCTACTTCCGGGGACATGATCTGACGAACCTGCCCCTGCTCAGGAGAAAAGAGCTCTTGAAAAAAATCCTACCCTCCTCTGCGAAGATACGATTCAGCGATCACGTAGGGAATGAAGGCGCCTTGTTTTACCAGGTCGCCAAAGAAAAGGGCCTTGAAGGGATCATCGCCAAACATTCTCAAAGCGTATACGAAGCGGGCAAAAGGAGCGTGCAGTGGCTGAAGGTGAAGACGCGGCTCACGCAGGAGGGCGTTATTGCGGGCTTTACCGAACCGGGAGGGGGCAGAAAATATTTCGGCGCCCTTGTCCTGGGCGTATTCGAAGGGGATGAGTTGATTTACATCGGGCATGTGGGAGGCGGGCTCAACGCGAAACAGCTAAAGGACATCCGCGAAGCAATGGAGCCCTTGATCCAGAAAGAATGCCCCTTTCCCGCGAAGCCGGAGACCAACGCCCCGGTGACGTGGGTAAAGCCGGAGTTGGTCTGCGAGGTTAGTTTATCCGGATGGACAGAAGATGGTGCGATGAGGCAGCCCGTTTTCTTGCGACTGCGCGAGGATAAAACCGCTCGCGAAGTAGTGCGAGAAAAGGCCCTCTTGATGAAGGGTGGTGGTGAAGTATGAAAATATATGCCGGTACCAGCGGATTCTCGTACAAAGAATGGAAGGGGACGTTCTACCCTGAGAAGATCCCGCCCAAGGAAATGCTTCGCTCCTATGCCGAGCGGCTCAACACCGTGGAGATCAATAATACCTTTTATCACATGCCCAACGGGAGCGTGCTCGCGTCCTGGGCGGACCAGGTCCCGCGCGATTTTGTCTTCGCGCTCAAAGCGCCGCAGGTCATAACGCATATGAAGCGGTTGAGGCATGTCAGCTCGGAGGCCGGCTACCTCTTCAAGTCGCTGTCGGTCCTGGAGAAGAAGCTCGGGCCGGTCCTTTTCCAGTTCCCTGAGAGCTTTCGTGCGGATCGGGCCGTATTGCAGGATTTTCTCGCCCTGATCCGAGGCAGGACGCCCTGCGCATTCGAGTTTCGTAGTTCATCCTGGCTCAATGACGAGATCCTGGACCTCCTTCGCGAAAAGGGGTGCGGTCTGTGCATTGCCGACGCCGATGAAAGCCCCGCGCATGAGATCATCAGTACGGCGCCGTGGGGGTACCTGCGCCTGCGCCGTTCCGATTATACTGATGCCGATTTGTCACAATGGGCAGAAAGGATTCTTTCGCAAAAATGGGAGAGGGCCTTCGTGTTCTTTAAGCACGAGGAGGGGGCGAAAGGGCCTGAATTGGCGATGCGCTTTCAGGAGATTATCGACTCATGGGCACAAGAAATCGTGACAGGAAGAATAATGAAAGCCAGTTAAAGACAAACCCCGGAATTAGCCCGGCGGTGCAGAATAAAAAGACCTCGACAGCCCTCTGCAAAAAGACCGGGAGAAGCGGTCAGTTCGCCGCTTCTCCCGGTCATCTCCCGCCTTGCTCTTCACGTATCTCCCAGATTCAAGTTCTTTCTTAGAACTTCTTAGGAAACTGCTTTACGATGCCGTCTGCCAGGGCATCGGCTAGCATATTAATGTGGCCCTTCATATCATCCCAGGTCTTTGCTTCGGCAGTATAGTCTTTGATGCTGACCTGGTCGATCTGGGCAATATGGTGCCCACCATGGGCCATGAACAGACCCGCCACTGTGTCCTTGGGCCAGTTCGGATTGGCCGAACTCAGGAACGTCGCTATTTCTCCGGCATTCGCTTTGAGCTTATCTACGGCCGCGCCCTTGGCCCCCGCATCGCCGGCAAAAGCTACGCTCATATACTCCTTTACAGCGCCATAATGTCCCGCAAGAAGACCGAAGAGCTTGTCACCGGCCTCCTTTCCGTAGATCGGGACGATCGCATCAGCGATGGCCCTCGCGTTCTCCACCACCTTGCCTTCGGCGACCTTGGCCGCTTCAATGTCGCCCGCCTTGGTCTCCAGGACCACGTTTCTTACCCAGAAAATATGGCCGAACCAGAGATCCCGCATGGCGAGCTTCAACTCAACCGCCTTCGGCGTCAATTCGGCGCCGTGGGCTTTTTTTTCGGCGAATGCCGAGGGGCCGGTGAAGAGTACGAACATCCCCAACAACAACGCCGCTCCTTTAAGAGCTGTCTTTTTCATGGTCATTACCTCCTTTGACGATGTATCTTTCCGGCTGAGCAGTTCCTTGAGGACCGCCGCATTGGAATGCTCGCCGTCTTTTGCCGCGAATAAAAGGGCGAGCGTCCCTTTTCTCCCCTCTCTTTTCAGCCGAGTAACCAGGTCCGCATTGCTTCTTAATTCCCGCAGATACCGGATTCTGAACTCTTGCCATCTTGCGGGCTCGTGACCGTACCATGCGCGAAGCTCGTTGCTCGGAGCTATGTTCTTGAGCCATTCATCGAGGTGGGCCCCGGTTTTTTTTAAGCCGCGGGGCCACAAACGGTCGACAAGGACCCGCTTGCCGTCGTCTTGCGAAGGCGGGTCATACACCCTCTTAATTTTTACCATAACCCCAAACCTCACACTCGAAGCTTCTCGGGACCGGCTTGCTGCCGCCGGAACATGGCCTGGAATGCCATCTACTTTAAATATATCACTGCCTGCGTAGTTGTCAACGCTCCGAAAATAGTACGCCGAAGAGACGGGGTTTTGCGGCTGGTCCGAGCACTGGTGAGGATGGTCGTGTACCGAAAGAGCGGGCGGGTTCGGGTACAGTAACTTCTCATAAAGATAGTTACAGGATGTCCGCGGGCAGTCCTATAGCCCTTTTACGCAGAATCCTTTGCGCCGCGTTCTTTCAGTCTGATATAAATGACTTTCTCGGAAGTTTGACACGGACCTCGCGAAAGTCATGCGAGATGTAGGTGAGGCGGGCGCCGGTAAGGCAATAGGCCGGGAAGAGGTTGAAGCCCCACCGGTAGAACCTTGAACGCAAAGATTCAGACATAATGCTTCAATCTCCCTGTGTTTTCGCGCCTGATGGAGGGAAGTACCGATAAAAAACGATGCACGATGCGCCTACAAGGACGCGTGGTAGAGGAAGCTATAGTGAAAGGATACGTTGATTATATGGGTATGCAATGTATTGTCAAGGAAGATGATATTAAAGCACGCTCGTGAAGGGAAAACACTTAAGTTGCATAAGCACATGAACGCCCGGACTCCCACAGGGGATGTACACTCACTTTTTTCCGTAGTATACTTAAAAAAATTACCTGCCGATCTGAAACAATTCCCCACAGGGAGGTCACCTATGAAAATGCAGAGGAACCATGCGCTACTGCTCCACAACTATTTCCACTGAGGCACGGAGGAAACAGCGCAATTTATGTTTTAACTTTTCTCGGCGCCTCCGTGTCTGAGCAATAGTATTTGTGCTTTTTACGAGTGGATCAAGGTCGAGAGCCGAAAAAGGCCAGGAAGGGGCTCGGATGAGGAAGGGAAGTGCCCGTGATATTTGGGGAGCGGTCGTGTGGTTCCTGCTTGTGCTGATGCCGGCCCAAGGAGCTTCGGCTGCTGAGGTTCTCCGCGCGACGCTTGAGAACGGTCTGCGCGTGGCGGTCGTGCCGAATGACCTGGCGCCCGTGGTCACCACGGAAGTGAACTATCTCGTGGGTTCGAATGAAGCGCCGGAAGGCTTTCCGGGAATGGCCCATGCCCAGGAGCATATGATGTTTCGCGGCAGCCCGGGGCTGTCCGCCGCCCAGCTTGCGAACATCATGGCCTTGATGGGAGGCAATTTCAACGCCGACACTCAGCAGACCGTGACCCAGTATTTTCTTACGGTGCCCAAGGACGACCTTGATATTGCCCTGAACGTGGAAGCGGTGCGCATGCGCGACATACTCGACTCGGAAGAGCTTTGGGCGCAAGAGCGAGGAGCGATCGAGCAGGAGGTGGCTCAGGACCTTTCGAATCCCGAGTATGTTTTTTCCAGACGGCTTCTCGAGGATATGTTCAGCAAGACACCCTATGCCCACGACGCCCTGGGTACGCGTCCCTCGTTCGATAAGACGACCGGCGCAATGCTCAAGGCATTCTATAACTCATGGTATG
>JBGPIG010000073.1:0-10279 GCA_041484745.1 Nitrospirota bacterium
CAGAGCAAGGCCACGTATGGGGAATTGGAAAAGAACCTCAGTCGCATAAAGGACCTGTTCGAGAAGGGGATGGTGGCCCAACAGGACCTCGATGCGGCGCGCAGGGCCTACGAAGTCGCACGATCACAGTATGTGGCCTCTGCAGAAGATCTCAAGGTAAAACGCGATTATTCCGTGGTCGGGGCGCCCTTTGACGGGGTGATCGCAAAGAAATACACGGAGGTGGGCGAGCTGCTGCTGCCGGGCAAACAGATCGTAACGCTCGTCAATCCCGATAAGATTTACGTACTCGCGACGATCGATGAAGTGGACGTGGGCAGGCTTAGGCTTGGTCAACCGGTGATGACCACGATTGATGCGTTCCCGGGCGAGAAATTCCCGGGTTCGATCCGACGAATATCGCCGATTGTGAGCGGCGGAAAACTGGAGACCCGCACGGCGGACGTATGGATCTATTTTAACGAGAAATACCCGAAGCTCAAGCCGGGGATGTCTGCTGATGTGGAAATCCTGGTGTCTACGCTCCCATCCGTGTTGTCGGTGCCATCGCAGGCGGTCATCGAACGGGAAGGAAAAAAGCAGATCTATTATACGGTGAACGGGAGCGCTATCGGGCCAGGCGTACAGGCCACAGCAAAACTCAAACCAATCGAGATTGGTGAGACCAACTGGAGCTTCACCCAGGTCACCAAAGGGCTCGCTGCGGGAGAATTTGTCATTACCACGCCGGAAGCTGAAGGGCTAAAGGATGGGGCGAAAGTGCGAATTGAGTAAACGGAAAGGGCATAGTTCGGAGTTGGGAGTTCGTAGTCGGGAGTACCACAATTAGCGCACAATAAGCCTTTTTATCCGAACTTCGAACTATGAACTCCGAACTGTATCCACATCATGATCGAGCTCTTCGACATAACCAAGACCTACCGTATGGGCGAGGTAGACATTACGGTGCTCCTCGGCGTTTCTCTGAGCGTCAATCAGGGGGAACTCATCGCTATCATGGGGCCGTCGGGTTCGGGGAAGTCCACTCTCATGAACATCATCGGCTGTCTTGACCGTCCAACGAGCGGCACGTACTATTTTGAGAAACGCGAGATCAGTACCATGACTGATGATGAACTTGCATCAGTCAGGAATGTCAAGATCGGTTTTGTATTTCAGACCTTCAATCTCCTGCCGCGCTTCTCCGCGCTCAAAAATGTTGAAGTTCCTCTCATCTACAGCGGCGTTCCGTCACGCCTGCGTAAGGAGCGCGCAATGCCCTTGCTCCAGCAAGTCGGTCTTGCTGACCGCATGCATCATAAACCCACGGAGCTTTCCGGGGGGCAGCAACAGCGAGTGGCCATTGCCCGGGCGCTCGTGAACCATCCGCCGCTGCTGCTCGCGGACGAACCCACGGGAAACCTCGACAGCCGATCCGGTGAGGAGATATTGAATATCCTTATCGGGCTTAACCGGCAGGGAGTCACGATTATCATCGTTACTCATGACCAGAACGTCGCGGCGCGTTGCAAACGCATCATTACCGTGAAGGATGGGCAGATCCTCAGCGACCAGGTGCGCGCATGAACTTTTTCGAAACATTTCGCGTCGCCTTCGAGGCGATCATGTCGAACAAAGTCCGGTCTGCTCTTACCATGCTCGGGGTGATTATTGGTGTCATGGCCGTGATCCTTCTCGTGTCCATCGGCCAGGGAGCGCAGGTCTACATCACGAAAGAAATGACCGGCCTTGGTACGAACCTCCTCATCATCACCCCTGGCAAGACCTCCACGCGCGGCGGGTTCCATCCGCCGTCAGCGGGTACCGTGCGTAAGTTGACGTATGACGACTCACAGGCCCTCAGACGCCGCGCATGGCTCCTGACCGACGCGGTCCCCCTCGTCTTCGGCACCGGTAAGATCAAGTATAAGAATATGGGCCGGGATACCATGGTGATAGGCACGACGCCGGAATTCCAGCGTGTGAGGAACCTGTTTGTCGACACGGGAAGCTACGTTTCCCAGAGCGATGTTGATTCAAAGGCCAAGATCATCGTGCTCGGTACGAAGGTCAAAGAAGAGCTGTTTGGAATTGAAAACCCGCTCGGCAAAGTGGTGACGCTGTCTGATGCGCGCTATCGTGTCGTGGGCGTGATGCGAAAAAAAGGGACAAGCCTGGGCATGGATATTGACGACATTGTGTATGTTCCCGTAACAAGCGGGCAGGAACTTTTTGATACCGACTCGCTCTTTGAGATCATCGCCTCCACGCCGCGGTCCGAAGACGTCGACCGCGCCATCGCCCAGATCAAGGACATCCTGATAAAACGGCATGCCCACAAAGAAGACTTCACCATTCAGACACAAGGCGCCATGCTTGAGACCATGAACACGATCCTCGGCGTGCTCACCGCCGTGCTCGGAGGCATTGCGGGCATCTCGCTGCTCGTGGGTGGAATCGGCATCATGAACATTATGCTCGTCTCGGTGCGCGAACGCACGCGGGAGATCGGCGTCCGGAAGGCATTGGGCGCGAGGAACAGGGACATCATGGCCCAGTTCCTGATCGAGGCGATAACGCTCTCCGGTGCGGGCGGAGTGATCGGCATCCTGCTGGGCGTGGGCATTGCGCTCCTCATACCGGTGTTTGTGACCGTCCTGCCCACGAGCGTCTCCGCCTGGTCCATCATGATGGCGTTTTTCTTTTCCGCAGCCGTTGGAATATTTTTCGGTGTGTATCCGGCGCGCAAGGCAGCGCTTCAGGACCCGATCCAGGCGCTTCGGTATGAGTAGATAGTAAATTCGTTGTCAGAACTTGTCGGCCGCACGTTCCAATGCGGCAATGGGGATCAGATACTTGCCGTTCTCAATCCTGCCTTCTATCTTGATCGGATAGCATCCTCCCAAACCCTTATCCAGTTTGTTTACTGAGAAATTCTGGTTACAGAAGCGGCACATAACCACGCCGTTTTTATATTGGTAGCCAAGCTTGTGCGGATAGCAGCTTGCGCAGGCGTCAAGATAGGACTGGACGCCGGTGTTCATGCGCATCACGAAGTACGAGAGGTTCTTGCCGTTATACTGATACGTGAAGAAACGGGGTGTTTCAAGCTGAAGCGAGGCTACCTCAACGACAAGGTCCGTTCCGGTCCTCTCTGGTTTGGGATGGCGGGGCTGGCTGGTGCAGGCAGTTACAATGATTATCGACAACAACAAAAACAAACGGTATGAACTGCACTGTCTTTGTTCTGGCGGGCAGTTTATCATAAGAAGAATAGAGCCTATTAATCTAAAAACGGCGGTTGGCCGCAGAATGAACAAAATTCACATAGAAAAACATTTTTAACCCAAAAAGATGATTGCCCATTTTGTGCTGTTCGTTGTGGCAAGACACTATTTGTTATTTTTGTGCTTTATGTGCTTTTTGCGGCTGAACTGTTTTTTTGGATTATTAATGGGTTCGGGCCAACTCCTCCCTGGCGGCAGCGAGGGCTTCTGCCCAGGTGACGATTTTCCCACCGTTCGCCTTCATGAACGCTTCAGCGCCGGCCATTGACTGGAAGGCCCACTTGGGCTGTTGCGTCATTACGCCGCGCTTTCCGCCTCCCATGACCCAGATCGCCTTTTCAGCGGCGATCAGTGCACGGGAGTCCCTGTCGGCGACAAGAATGGATTTCACTGCGCGTCTCTGGTTCGCATCGAGCTCGATGACCGCACAGTGCAGGCTGCAAGTGCCAACTACACTTCCGTCCTCGTATTCGACCACTATCCGGCTGTACCCATAGGCCTTCCGGTCCATGCCGCAATTGGCACAGGAGCGGTGATGTTCGATGTCGTCCTGCGCGAAGGCGCCAATGGCGGCGATTCCGGACAGGAACAGGGCGAGAATGACGACTACAAGTTTCTGCTTCATCACGAAACACTCCTTATGCATCGAGATAATTAGGCTACGGCAAGTCTGCGAGGATGGTCTGCAGTCGTGTGCCATCCTTATAATCCTCGTTCATCCGTATCACACCTGTCCTGTCAATGACGACCGTGGTCCCCATTGTAGCCTGGTAGAGGCCCAGGGCGGTCTGAACCGTGTCAGCCAGGACCGTGAACCCCGAGCCGGCATACCCGTTCCATATTTCTGAATTCCGGGCGTCAGCAACGGTGCCGGACACATAGTCTACGGCGAAAAAGCGCACATTCGGGAAGCTGGGGATCTGGGTGCTCCGCATGTTGCTCATATGAACATCGCATATAGGGCACCACATAGTGAAGTAAAGAACAACACCTTTCACCGCGGTTCCCGTCAATTCGGAAGAGAGGGTAACGCTGCTCCCGGATGTATTGGAAATCGTGAAATCGGGAGCATTCTGGCCGACAGCGGGCCCGATGGTCCCTGATTGAACGGCGGGACGCTTGTCGTTGCCTGAGGGATTGAGATCGCCCATCATGTTGCCGCATCCGGTAAGGATGACCAGAGACAGTGTCAGCCAGAGCATATTAACGGAACCCATAGTTTACCCCGATGGTATAGATGTCGGTTGCCGGGAAGTTTTTTCCCCAGCCGTCTTGTTTGACTGTATGACTCCATGTCGCCCTGAGACCCCAATCATGATCGGTGCTTGAATAAGCGATGGTTCCGCCGATCGAGTCCTTCCAAAAGCCGCTGTTCGCAATGCGGTTGCCGTCTATGGTCGCATCCTCCTCCCGCAGCTGCGAGAGCGATGCAGTGCCGGTCATCGCATCCCCACCGGATCCGACATAATAAATGTAACTCAAGGAAACTGCGGCAGACGATCGGTCCCCAAGCCTTTTTCGATACGGCGGGACGTAGTCCACCTCCCGATTAACAGGTCTTTCGAGATAACTCCCATAGCTGAGAGAAACAGAGGCGCTCCAGGGATGGAGCGTCTTCGAGATCAGCATGTTCCCGTCCAGCCTGTAGAAGCCCCGGCCAGTCACATCATCACTGCGTACACCATCATAGGGCGAGATGCCGGTGGGGATGAGCAGTGATGGACCGATTGTGATCGAGGGCGTCAGGTCCTTCAGCTCCCGTATTTTCCATGCCGACGTATCATCGAGCGCTTCATACCAGAGGCTTAACGTCGTGTCGCCTATCCCGTGCTTTCGAGAGGTATTTGATGAGTATTTATTCACATTCCAGACGAAAGGAACAAGAACACTGGTCTGCCATCTCGGCGCAAGTCGCCGGGCATAACCTACGTTCACGCGGTATTGCCGCAGGTCTGATCCTGCCGGGTCCGGCGTATATTTATTGTCCTGGTTCCAGAAACCGTCGTATTTTTCCATATCAAAAGATACGTCAACCATGCCTTGATAGAACTTCGGCAGAAGCAGGGTCGCGCCGCCCCCGCCTCCGCAGCAGGAACCGGCCCAGGAAAGAGAAGGAGAGAAGCTGGCGGCCCCTAGAAGCAGGGCCGCTAGTATATGTGTTTGCATCGTTTTTGTCATGATTGATCAGTGTTACATGCCGGATGCCGCAGGTGTTACTGTAAAGGTGGCGTAGCCATTTGTACCGGTCGGCGATGTAACCATGCTGCCGTTGGTCGTTTTTATCTCATTGTTCACATTCATCCTGACATAAATTGTACCTGTCTGTCCACTGGAAAGACCCGTAAGGTTCACTATTGACCAATGACCTGCGACCGCTCCTTCCGTTGCCGGAAACCATGTTGCTTTGTCGATGGACGCATCAACCGTAACCGGGTTGACAACCCAAGAAGCATTTTGTTCATTTATCAGAGTTGATCCGGTTCCTACCGCCGGATAGCTCATCATACTTTCCTTGGTTGCTATGAAGAGGTTGAAAGTGTAGCTGCTCATGGAACTCATTAGGCCATCGTTAAACAGATAATAGGTCCGCTTTTCCGTGGCGGTTCCAGTAGGGCTGCTGAGGATCATGTCGGTCACGCCTTTTAACGAGGCCCGGACCGTGGTGCTTCCCATTGCCATGCCGACAGCAGGGTAGAACGTGGCTGTTTCACCCGTCATGCCGCTGCCGATCATGACCTTCAAGTCCCAGAATCCCATCCCCGGACCGGAGGCCATGAGATAGTAGGCGTTGCAGGAGTAGGTCCCGTCCCCATCGTCGATGATGGTGTCAGTAGGCGTTGAATGACTCATAGTGGCCATGTGCATCATGGGCATGAGCTTGAGCATAAGGCCTGTTGCAGCTGAGTCATCGCTCCGTTTAGTGATTTTGATCTTGAACGAAGTTTTTCCCTGGGCGGCAGCCATCATTCCGGGAATATATTCCACGCGGTAGGTATGCGTCAGTACAACTCTGCCGAAGGGCAGTGAGCCGATCTCGGCAGTTGTCAAACCGGTATGGTTATGGACGGTGTCTGACATAAAGGTAGTGAGCGCGACCTCGAATTTGTTCAAAATATCTTCGGGGATGCTCGTGCCGTTCACCGCGGCGGCGGAACCATTCAGCTTCCCGTCATCAGCAAGGTCATGAGCAATGGCGACCATAAGATCGAATTGCTGGCCCGGCGTGAGGCCCATGTCCTTAGCCAATTGGCTGAAGGCTGCGGCGCGCAACGCGGCGAGGCGATTTGGAGCGTTTGTAGTTCCTGTCGGAGCCGTATTCATGGGTGCCACGGTCGTGTCGGGAATATACCCGAACGCTGAAGTGAACAGTGACTTTGCGCCGGAGACCGATGTGCCTGAACCGTAAGTCACCAGGTCATGGACGACTGTCGACGAGGGGTCGAGATGAACGGCGGACCCGGCACTGAGTGTGCCGCCTTCCGTATATGCGGAGAGTCTGCCCGCCGTGGTGGTTGTACCGGTAGCCTCGTCAATGAACGTTCCTCCGGTTGCTTCGATCCGCAGATTGATCGAGAGCGCGCTTGTCGGAATCCCGATCGTGTATGCCCCGTCTGATGCGGTTGTAACTGGTCCGGCGACAATAGTGCCGCTGTCATCCTTCACAATCACCGATGAGCCATCAACCGGCGCCGCATATACAGAACCGGTTACCGTTGTCGTATCCGCTGCTGCCGGAGTACTGCTATTTGACTTTCCGCACGACGCTATCATCAGGGTCATACAAACCAAAACCAACGCCAAGCCGAATAATCTAATCACTTTCATTTTCTATTCCTCCCACGCTATAATTTATTTTACTTATCGTTTATTCATCAGGTCAATGATCTCCTGCTCTATCAGTGTAAAAGATTCTTTATCGTAACCCGTGTACTTGTGCCGGATGGTACCGTCTTTCCCGAAGAGAAAGGAAGTTGGCAGCCCGGAAAAGTGAAAAGCGTCCGCAACATCACCTTCTTTGTCAATCAGGACCGGAAAGGAAACCGGGTGCTTTTTCAGATAATTCTCAACAATCGAGTTTGATGATTCAATGCAGATACTCAGGACAGTAAATCCTTTACCAGCGAAATTTTGCTGCAGTGTATCCAGGTCCGGCAGTTCCTCTTTACAGGACGGACACCAGGTGGCCCAGAAAGTAAGGAAAACCACTTTCCCTTTAAAGCTATTGAGGGTCACGATATTGCCGTTCACATCCTTCAGACTGAATCCGGGAGCAGTATCGCCTGCATTGACAGCAAAAGCAGGCAGGGGAACGAGGATGGCTGCAATAATCAACACGGTAATGAGGGTTTTCATTGTCATCCTGTCATTCAACTTCATTCAGGGAGGTGATCTTGGACCTCATTTTTATAATAGTGAGAACAGAAATATAATGATTTCCGTAGACGGATAGAATAGCTCCCGCTTCAGAAAGATCATGTACGACATATGACTATGACGGATGTTGTCGAAGCGAACCCGAGTTTAGTGACACATGCAGACGTGCATATGCCTATTCCGGGGAGGAATACTCACAGCTTCGGATTTAAACTACTGATTAGATTTTCGGAGGACGTTCGTCTTGAAAGGCGATGAAGAATGGTTGGAAAGGGGGGTTCACGATTTCAGGGACTTTGTTCTGTGCTAAAGGAATAGGACTGAATGCAGATATGTTCACACAGGGCATCTCGCCGCTCGAAGACAGGGCCGGCGTTGCCGAGTGGCAGACGTCAAGCGTCCCGATCGACGCCACTGCGTTGTGAACAGTCATAAAAGGCAACGAGGGAGGAGCGATGATACTTAGGGCGATCGCCAAAAGTACGATGATGACTTTCCATCTCATGATGTAACTATAGAGCGAATAAAATAGCTTGTCAATATAAAGTTATGATTTTACATTCGTTCAAAGTTTGTCATACGCTGGATCCCGAGCCACTCTTCAATATTTCAATGAGTGCGGAATGTCTTACGGCGCCACTGCAGCTTAGCGCACGACTCAAATTATAACTTCACATTGACATTAGTATCGCAAGGTCTTATATTTAGTCATGCGTCGGTCCAAACGTTTTACTGCTTTTCTCATACTTGTTCTCCTGCTGTCCACGTTTGTGGCTGTGACCCATCACCACGACAACACAGCCGACGATCATGACTGCCCCATCTGTCTCGTTAGCCATCATCAGCATGCGACAGGCCAGACAATTGTTGCTTTTGATGGCCTCCCGTTTTTCTTTGAAACCGTATATGTCACTTCCGCACAAATAATTGTCAAGAAGATATTCACCTCTTTCCAGAGCGACCGCGCACCACCCGCATAACTCCTCTCAAAACGCATTGCAGAATAGGGCCTACGTGAAACGCGCATAACCATGGGGACTGTCAGCAGTCGGTTTTCCCCCGTGTGTTGCCGCGCAGTCATCATACGTTTAGGCACGTCCTTTTAACCCATATATATTGCATGGAGGAGTTATGAAGCCAATCGCCATGTTTTGCATGCTATTCATGCTCATACTCGTGCTTTTTTCTGCCACGGCTTTTGCCGAGGACCAGAACGAACGATTGAATAAGCTTGAGGAATCGCTTAAGAGCCAGCAGCAAACGATCGAACAGCAGCAAGTAACCATCGACACGCTCAAGACGCAGGTGAATCAACAGAGCGTTCAAAGTCCTCAAGGAGCGGCTCCGGCCCCCTCCGCCCAGAAAGCGAGCGGCTTATTCGGCGGCAGCGCCTTTACCAACCCCAATCTATCCGTTGTATTCGATACCTTCGGGTATTCCTCTAATCTCACAAATGACGAGTTGGCGAATCGGGGAATCGCCGGTTTCACGACGCAGGGGCTCGATCAGCGGCAGGGGTTCAATGTGGACTCTGCTGAACTGTTCTTCTTTTCCCCGGTTGATCCTTACTTGAACTTCTATGCCAACATCCCGGTGACTGAAAACGGCGTGAGCATTGAAGAAGCCTATGTTGTGACCACGGCCCTTCCCGAGGGCTGGCAGATCAAGGGCGGCAAGTTCAAAAGCAATTTCAGCAGGTTCGATTCGCAGCATCCGCATGCATGGGATTTCTGGGACATCGCTTTGCCGTACCGGGCATTTCTTGGTAGCGAAGGCCTGGGAGGGGAAAAAGGCGTCCAACTTACGTATCTGCCGACCTTGCCGGTCTACACTATATTCGGCGCTGAAGTGCTGCAGGGAGAGAACCCTCTCCTGTTCGGGCAGGGTGCTGAGGAAGGGCCGCATGCTTTTACCTTTTTTGTGAAAAGCTCTGTGGACACGAGCGACTACTCAACCTTCTATTTCGGACCTTCAGTGCTCTTTGGAAAGACCGACAGTATCATTATCCTTCCCGGAGTGGAGGGCAAAGGCAACAGCGCATTGTACGGCCTGGAAGCAGTCTGGAAATGGAAACCCACGAGTCGTGAAGCATTAACGATCCAGAGTGAATACTTGCTCCTGACGCAAACAGGGGATACGTTAGACCCGACGACGCACGCGGTCATTGATCCGTTGAGGCGCAAACAGGACGGTTTCTATGTTCAGGGGATCTATCGAATCAACCGCTGGGGCATCGGCGCGCGCTACGACATGCTGGACCTCTTTCACGATACCTTTGAGCATGGCGGCGTGCAGCAGAACTTCGGCGGGAAACCTCGCCGTGAAACAGCAAGCCTTGAGTATAACCCGAGCGAATTCGCGCGCGTAAGGCTTCAAATGAGCCACGACAAATCGGACCCCTCAGGGCGGACGAACGACGAGGCGATCTTGCAGTTTAACTTCACTGTCGGTGCGCATCCGGCGCATTCATTTTAGGAGGAGCACATGAGAAAGATATTTCTATCGCTTGCATTATCAATCACGTTAACGACCCCCGCTTTTGCGGGTCTGAACGTCCTTGCCACGCTTCCGTGGATCGGTAGTGCTGCAAAAGAGATCGGTAAGGATAAGATCAATGTCACCGTTCTTGCAAAACCGAA
>JBGPIG010000074.1:0-10200 GCA_041484745.1 Nitrospirota bacterium
ACGATCCTCTCGCGGCGTCACTTTGAAAAAGCCGAATATTACGGCATTCCGCATTCAAATCATTTTTCCCACAGAAAGAAGGGGGCACAGATGCTATCCAGGTCCGAACGCAGCCGAGCAAGAATAAGAGGAACACTGCTGCTTCCAGTTATAGTGACCATACTTCTGATCCAGGGATGCTCCAGTCCTACTGATAACGGATCAAATCCATCTACCCCGGCGACGCTGACTTCCATCTCCATTACCCCGGCCGACACGAGTATCGCTCCGTCGACGACGATCCGGCTTACCGCTACCGGCGCGTATTCGAATAATACGCATCGCGTTATCACCACATCGGTAACGTGGGATTCGTCTGATACGACTATTGCAGCCATAAGCAATACCCAGGGTTCTCAGGGGGTCGCAACCGGCACGGCGAAGATCGGACCAACGAACGTTACCGCGTCGTTGGGCGGCCTCTCCGGTTTGACAACATTAAGTACCTCTACGGTTGCGGCAATCGCGGTAACGCCTGCTTCGGTCAGTATTGCGCCGCAGACAACGCAACAATTCAATGCAACCGGGACCCTTGAAAGCGGCATAGAGCAAGACTTGACGACATGGGCTTCATGGGTATCGACGATCACGACCATCGCCGATATTGATACAACAGGGCTGGCCACAGCCGGCACGGGCTCCGGTTCTACTACGATAACCGCAAGTTATTCCGGTGTCACCGGTACAGCGACGCTCCTCGCTTCACCGGTGGCCGGAATATCAGTGACCCCTTCTACTGCGACTATTGCTAAAGGCACCACGAAACAATTCGCGGCAACAGGGACCCTTACCGACGGCGCAGCGCAAATCTTGACCCCATGGGCAACATGGTCATCATCGAGCACACCGGTAGTGACGATCAGCAATGCTGCGGGAGCGCGAGGGCTGGCAACCGCGGTAAGCGAAGGGACCTCATCCATTACGGCATCGTTCGATTCGATAGTCTCTCCAGCAGCTGCTCTTACGGTTACCTCACCTGTTATAACGTCGATCACCGTTGCGCCGACGAGTACGAGCATTGCCCTCGGCAAAACCCAGCAGTTTACCGCCATGGGCGCCTTCTCGGATGCCAGCACTCAGGACCTTTCCTCAAGCGCTGCGTGGCATTCATCAAATACCGCAGTGGCTACCGTCAGCGCCTCGGGCCTGGCTGCTTCTGTCGGCACAGGAACAACTTCGATAACCGCAACCGCATCAGGCATTGCTTCGAATACGGCCACCTTGACGGTAACGTCGGCGGCGCTGGAATCTATACTCGTGACCCCGCTCAGCACCAGCATGGTTCAAAACAGCTTATTCCAGTTCACTGCTACCGGAATTTACACGGATGGGGTCCCGCGGAACATCACAACATCGGTTACGTGGACTTCATCGAATCCGAGCGTTGCAACCATCAGTAACACAGCGGGCTTCCAGGGAATTGCGATAGCTTCCCAGGAGAATACGGGAACGACCTTGATTACAGCGACCTTGTCCGGCAAAACCTCAAACAGCGCGACATTGACGGTTACGTTCTTTTAGGTAACGTACTATATTGCTGATCGCCGGCCCCTGGAGCTTCACCTTATGCCAAGTTACTATGAAATCGGCATTTGAGCTCTTTTTCTCGGCTGTAATAATTATGCGATACCATTCCATAAATAGGGCGGCGACATGACTGACGATCCTCTTCACGGCGTCACTTTGGAAATGGTCCTTACCCGTCTGGTAGCGCACTACGGCTGGGGAAAAATGGGGAAGACCATCACGATCAGGTGTTTTACGAATGACCCCAGCATCAAGTCCAGCCTGCAATTTCTGAGAAGGACCCCCTGGGCGAGAAAGAAGGTTGAAGACTTGTATCTGAAGTACGTCAAAGAGTCCAGAAAACGATCATGAACAATAATGACATACTGCGAAGTCTCCGGTACGCTTTGAGCATCAGCGATGCGACGATGCTCGAAATATTCAAACTCTCCGAACATGCAATTGAGCCGCCCCTGCTGGCCGGCCTTCTGAAAAAGGAAGACGAAAAAGGCCATGTCGCGTGCAGTGATACGGTCATGGGATCTTTTTTGGATGGATTGATAGTGCTGAAAAGAGGAAAAAAGGAAATAAACCCGGGCACGGTGAAAACAGCGGACTCCCCTTTAACCAATAACGCCATCCTGAAGAAATTCAGGATCGCCCTGGAACTGAAAGAGGAGGATACGATCGGGATCTTCAAACTGGCCGGCATTGAAGTATCAAAATCAGAGCTGGGCGCGCTCTTCAGAAAAGAAGGACACAAACACTATAAAGAATGCGGCGATCAGTTTCTCCGGAATTTTTTAAAAGGCCTTGCGGTCCGCCAGAGGGGTTGAACGTTCCCCAAAATCATGCCGTCTCTCTTGTGCTTCCCCGGCACGTGGGAAAACAGGCTTCCTGAAAACATGCCCTCCCTTTGTTCCCAAGTGACTGCACCGCAGTTTCTACTTCCCGTATAAGTGGACCGTGTACTGGTTCCAGATCCGCAGAACGCTGAGGGTCTCGAGGTCGGCGAAATAGAGCTCGTTCATTCCGTTCTTCTTTGCGATATCGCCGTAAGCAACGCTGTCCCAGGCAACGCCGAGATACAGAAACTGGATATGCTTGATATCTCCTGTCTTGTCTGTCTGGACGACCTTGGTCTGGTGCAGGTCGAGGGACAAAGGCGTCACCGTGTGGGTATAAATGATCCCCGCACCGCACCCCGAGAGAAGCGCTGCCAGCATCACGGTAGCCAAAGCAAACCCGATCTTCCTCATGGCTTACCCCCGCTAATCGCCGTACACGATCGTGGTCGTCTCGGTATAGATCCCGAAGACGATGTTCAGAAACTCCCTGTCCATGTGGTTCATCGTGGTGATCCCGCCCTGTTTGGCGGCCGCGGCCGAGCCTGCGTCACCCCACGCAACAAGCCACAGGACCGAATGCATGGATGCCTTGCCGGTTTTCTGTCCCAGGACCGTCTTATCGAGGTTATGATCATAGGGAGTCACTACGTGGGTGTACAGACATCCGGTGAAGAGAAACATCAGAACAAGAGCTACAGAAAGTTTCACGATCTTCATGATCAGCCTCCTTTATATATGAGAAGTTATGGAAATAGTATACCAGAAAAACATTACGGTTTGGGAAAGGATCGGCGTGACGCGGAAAGTTGCGCGATACAGGAAACCATTCTCCCCTCTGCCGATTCTATGCTGGTAAGCAGCCTGAACTGCACGCGGGCGCGGTGGAGATTGTGGGTCGGATACCGTATCTTGAAATACGTGTCCCCTCGCAGATAGTCGGCAAGGAACCGGAGGCCGAGCTCAAAGGTGATCACCTTCACTGACAGGGGCAGCGTCGCGAGCTCTTTTTTCGTAAGGAACACACCCGCTTCGCGGAGGTAACCGCCCGCAACAGCTTCGAAGAGCGCCATGTCGATTGCTACCGATGCAAGGTCCTTCGCGTCCTCTCCCGCGGGGTTCGCCGCCGACCGCACGCAGTCGCCGAAATCAAAGTGCACGATCCCCGGCTTCA
This sequence comes from Nitrospirota bacterium, assembly GCA_041484745.1. Taxonomy (GTDB): domain Bacteria; phylum Nitrospirota; class UBA9217; order UBA9217; family UBA9217; genus JALNZF01. Next base: position 3,565 of record JBGPIG010000074.1, read on the forward strand.
CGGTGTCCAGGTCGAGCATGCATACCGCTTCGCGGGTGACCGAATGGATGAGGACGTTGTTCACCTTGGGGTCGTTGTGTACAACTCGGACCGGAATCTCTCCCGCGTCCATGAGGTCCGTGAGCGCGGAAGCCATCGCTCTTCGTTCGTTCGCGAATTCGATCTCAGTCCCCGCCCCCGGGACCCGGGCCACCGCATCGGCGTTCACTGCATTATTATATTCTTTAAGATAGATCGGCGTATGATGGAACCCGGGGAGCGTATCGTACAGCGCATCGGGCGGAAGGTCCGAAACCAGCGACTGGAACCTGCCAAGACCGCGACCGACCTCGTATGCGTGCTTCGCATCCGTGACAATATCATAGACCCTCCCGGATTCGATGAAATGGAACATCCGCCAATAAGCGTCTTTATCATCGCGCAGGAACGACTGCCCGCTCCGGGTGCTGACAAGCGCGGGCGTCATTGCAGAGGGATCTGCGATACCCTCCGCGCGCAATCGCTTCGCCATGTGCGTCGCCACTGCCTCTACATTGTGCATCACCTGTTCGGGATGTTTGAACACGGACGTATTAATGCGCTGGAGGATGTATTTGCGTTGTGTTCCGCTGTCATTGAATTCGCACAGGTAGGTATCATTGATCAGGCCTGAGCCGAACCGCTCTGTCCTGATGAATGTCCCCGGGATGGAGAAGTGAGAGATAAGGGTTGTGAGCATCGCAGTAATTCTAACCACGTCTTGTCATATTTGTAGTCTTGTAAATAATCTATTTATTACCGGGGAGACGGAGAAGCAGAGGCACAGAGAAAAACCGTTTGATTTTAATTTCCTCTTCTCGGCGTCTCAGCGGTAGATTTTTAGTTCTTTACCGATACTTCTCACCTCTTCGCCGTAATCAAAAAGATCGGGAACGCACGTTTCCCTTCTCCCTCAACATCCCGCACCATGGTTGTTGCCGTGGTATCACGGATCTCGCGGAATCCGGCCCCCCGGAGAAGTTCTTTCACATGACCGCGATCAAAACCCAGATGGAAAACACCGGTATTGTCGCCATGAAACGAGCCGTCCTCGGCATCAAGATCGGCAAAACATAACCGCCCCCCCGGAAGCAACAGCTCGTACCATTGCGTGAACAGTGCGGCGATGGCCGGCACATGGTGCAAGGTCATGCTGCTCACGAGCAGGTGGAACCTCCCTTCGATGCGACCGCCCTTCTCGAAATCGACAAACTGCGCCTCGGCATTCTTGAGCCCCTGCCCCCTGATCTTGTCCTCCAGAACGCCAAGCATGCCCCGCGAGCTGTCCACCCCGAGGATGGTCCTGACGAGGGGCCGCAGCCTGAGCGTCACCAGACCGGTGCCGCAGCCGAAGTCCAGTACGTCCATGTTGCGGGCAGGCGCTGTTTCCCTGATAATCGCGTCAGCAACATCATTGGCGAGCTTGACGCGTCCCGGGTTTGCGTCCCACTGCGCCGCCTCTTTATCAAAATCTTTTCGCTCTTCCGCTTTCATGATCACGATGGCCTTTCTTCACGCCGTGGTCTTCACCGACAGCGCGTGCAGTATACCACCACATCAGTATGGGTCCAGCATCATTCTCAGGACCACAAATATTATTTTGACGGATTCAGCGGCCTTACTATATAATAGATCAGATGGTTCGGATCAAGCCATGATATTCCAAAACCGCAAACAGGCCGGCGAAAAACTTGCGCTGGCATTGAGCTCTCTGGCTCTCACCGAGCCCCTTGTCCTTGCCCTTCCCCGGGGAGGCGTGCCAATCGGAAGCGCTGTCGCACAGGGACTGTCCTGTCCACTCGATGTTATCCCCATAATGAAGATCCCGATCCCCTGGAACCCTGAAGCGAGTTATGGCGTCGTGGCCATAGACGGCACCATGGCGCTGAACATGCCGCTTATTCACCGCCTCGAGCTCTCGGAGCGGGAGATCGAGATGGCCGCACAGAAGGTCATGCAGGAGGTCGAGCGGCGCGCGCAATTGTACCGGAACAACAAGCCCTTCCCCTCCCTTGAACAAAGGAGCGTCATCATTGTCGACGACGGTTTGAGATCGGGCTACAGCATGCTTGCGGCAGCCGACTTTGTGAAGAAAAAGAATCCCCGCCTGATCGTAGCGGCCGTTCCCGTAGCCTCGGACACGGCATACCGGATGCTCTCAACGAAGCGGCAGATCGATAAGCTCCTGGCTCTCGTGCGCGATCCAGAGCAGGTATTCCCGCTCTCCTCCTATTATAAAGAGTTCAATTCCCTCACCGACGACGATGTGGTCCGATGTCTGATCTCGGCCGCACAGTAACGTTGGAGGACATCGGAAAAGGGCTTCAATTCAGGCGATGAAGCCCTTCGAGAGAAGAGGGTTGAATTCAGTGTTTCCTCCACCGACTGCCGCAGTGTTTTGCTGTTGAAGAACTAGGTCCGTATGAGCGGCGTTCCGATCCTATCGTTTCCAGTGAAGTTGTTCCACAACGAGATAGGTGCGCGTCGTCTTCACGTCCGGGCGCCCTTGGATGCCGTCCATGATCACCTGGTCAAGCTCGATCAGGGAAGGCGCTTGTATCTTAACGATGATGTCCGTGTCGCCGTAGACAGCGGCCGCTTCCTGGACCTCGGGATGCTTGCGGAGCGCTTCCACGACCTCGCCGGAATGCTTGCTGGGCACGGTAATGAGCACGTATGCGGTAATCATGTTGACCTCCTTCACTTTACTTAGTTACAAGTCTAATTCCACGCAAAATGGGAAGAATTTTTCTCACAAAGACGCAAAGAAAAGCAATGTAAAACAAGAAAACAACGCTTTGGGTCTTTCTTAAAGCAAGAATTAAGCCTTCCTTTGCGCCCGTTGCGTCTTTGCGAGACACGCCTTTTGCTTTGCCCTTTTTGTTCCGTCTTATCCGGGTTAGGGTTTAGTATTTCGAGCTTCGGATGTATTTATTGTATTCTCAGATATCGCAGATGATGTCCGACAGCTCCCGTGAAAAAGTCTCATAATTGGCGGAATAGTCGATCGGACATTCGACCAGGACGACCGTGTCGAGTAAAAACGCCTTGCGCAGCGCTTCCGACAACGACTCGTCCTTCCCCACCTTCATGCCCACGGCCCCATAGCTCTCCGCGTACTTCACGAAGTCGGGGTTCCCATAGTCAAGCCCGAAGTCCGGGAACCCCTTGGCCTTCTGCTCCCATTTGATGAACCCGTAGGCATTGTCGTTCAGGATGAGGACAACGAGGGGCGTGTTGCAGCGGAGCGCCGTCTCGACTTCCCGGGAGTTCATCATGAAGCCGCCGTCACCCACCACGGCAAGCACTTTGCGGTCGGGGCAGACCATCTTCGCGGCAATGGCTGCCGGGAGTCCGGCGCCCATGGTCGCCAGGGCGTTGTCCAGGAGAAACGTGTTCGGCTTGTAGGTCCGGTAGAGCCTCGAGAACCACAGCTTATAGATCCCGTTGTCAAGCGTCACAATGTCCTCGTGGGACAACACGGAACGCACCTGGTACACGACTTCCTTCGGCGTCAGGGGATAGTGTTTCTTCGTATCGAGGGAAAGCTTCTTGTTCAGAAACGCGCGAATGGCCCGGAAGGTGTCCCCGTTCTTCCGGGTCTCGACCAGCTCTCCCAATTGCAGGAGCGAGCCGGCGATGTCGCCGATCACTTCGATGTCCGGGTTGAAATACTTGTCGACCTCAGCCTCGACGAAGTCGATGTTGATGATCTTCTTGTCGAGGCCACGGTTCCAGACGTAGGGCGGGTACTCGACAATATTATACCCAATGGTGATGATCAGGTCTGCCCGGTCGATACCGCAGTTGACGTAGTCTCTCCCGTGGATTCCTGCCGCATAAAGGCTGTACATGGAGGCGTCGGAAAGCACGCCTTTGCCCATCTGGGTGTGCACGGCGTAGATGCCCGTGTTCTCGATGAACTGCATGAGCTGGCGCGTGATCAGGTTCCGGTTCGCGCCTGACGACAGGATGACGAGCGGGTTCTCCGATCGGTTGATCAGGTTGGCCGCCCGGATCAGCGCCTTGGGATCGGGCGCGGGCCTCCGGACGAGGCCCGGCTTCTGGACCTTCGCGTCGGTCTGGCTCGCCGCGACGTCCTCGGGAAGCTCCACGTGCACGGCGCCGGGCCGCTCCGCCTGGGCGAGCTTGAAGACGTTCCTGAGCACCGTTGGAATGGTCCCGGGGTCGACGATGGAGACGGAATCCTTCGTGATCGGCCTCATCATGCTGACGACGTCGATGAGCTGGAACCGGGCCTGACGGTTCTCCCGGACTGCCTTCTGTCCCGAGATGGAGACAAGCGGCGCGCCAATGAGCTGGGCGTGGGCCACGCCGGTCACGAGGTTGGTGGCGCCCGGCCCGAGTGTGGAGAAGCATACCCCGGCCTTTCCCGTCAGCCGCCCATAGGTAGCGGCCATGAAAGCCGCCGTCTGCTCATGCCGGGTAATGATCACCTTGATCTTCGACGTGCGGAGAGACTCTAAAAAATCGAGGTTCTCTTCCCCCGGCAGGCCGAAAACACGCTCCACGCCCTCCTCTTCCAGCTGCCTGACAAACAGGTCGGATGCCTTCATGCAAATCTCCTGGTAAAAATACGGACGGACGACAGACGACCGCTCGTTTCGCTCGCTGAGACGATGGATGAAAACAACCTCATCATCCCTTGTCCTGCATCCAGACTACTCCCGCACCACAATCGTCTTGACGTTCACGAACTCCTTCAGACCGTAGTGTGACAGCTCCCTGCCTACGCCGGACTTCTTCACTCCCCCGAAGGGAAGACGCGGGTCCGATTTTACCATATCATTGATCGCAACGAAACCGGATTCTATCCGCGCGGCGAGCCTTTCCGCCCGCTCCGGATTCCTGCTCCAGATCGATGCGCCGAGGCCGTATTCGGTGTTGTTCGCAGCAGTGATTGCATCCTCCTCGTTTTTGACGACGATGATCGGCGCAATGGGGCCGAAGACCTCCTCGGTCAGGACCTTCATATTCGGCTTTGGATTGAGCACCGCGCAGGGCGTAAAGAACAGTCCTTTCGTAAAAGTCTGCCCCGCTGAGAGCACCCTGGCCCCCTTCGCCTTTGCATCACGCAACTGTTCCTTCAGGCCGTCGAGGATGTCCTTCCTGGCCACGGTGCCGATATCGGTGGTCTCGTCCATGGGATCGCCGAGCTTCATTTCCTTGAGCCGCGCCATGAAATGCTTCATGAACTCTTCGGCGACGCTTTCCATGACAATGAAACGCTTTGCCGCGATGCAGCTCTGGCCGGTGTTGACCATGCGGGCGTTTGCCGCTGTTCTCCCCGCCTTTTCCACGTCCGCGTCGTCGAGTACGATATAGGGGTCGGAGCCGCCCAGTTCGAGCACGACCTTCTTGATCCTCCTGCCCGCATGTGAGCCGATCTCCTCGCCGGCCCGGTTGCTGCCCGTGAGCGACACGGCATCCACCAGGTCGTCATCGATGAGCCTCAGCGTCTCCGGCACGTCGATCAGCAGGGTCTTAAACACATTGATCGGGAAACCCGCCCGGGTGAAGGCCTCTTCGATCGCCAGCGCCGTCTGCGGCACGTTCGACGCGTGCTTCAACAGCACAACGTTCCCCGCGGTGACCGCGGGAACGCCGAACCGGAAGGCCTGCCAGAACGGGAAGTTCCAGGGCATTACCGCCAGCACGATGCCCAGGGGCTGGAAAGCGACATAACTCTTTTTCGCTTCGGTCTTGATCTCCTCGGGCAGAAGGAACTGCACCGCATGTTCAGCATAATAGTCCGAGAGCACGGCGCATTTCTCAACTTCCGCAAGCGCTTCTTTGATGGGTTTCCCCATTTCCTTCGTGATGAGCTCCGCATAGCGCCGCTTCTCGGAGCGAAGCGCCTCCGCGAGCTTCTTCAGGGACGCCGCCCGTTCCGCAACCGGGACATACCGCCACTTCAGAAAAGCCTCACGGGAGTCGTTCACCTGTCCATTCACTTCCCAGGTGCTCATGATCGGGTACTTTTTCATCACCTCTTCGGTGTAGGGATTGATCGACAAGAGTTTCGTCGATCTCTGCTGTGTTTTTGATGTCACAACGTTTGCCTTCATGATATTCACCCCCTTTTTCGGGGACACGAGACCTTTCGATCGGGAGCGACGTGTTCCTTCTTTCCTTTTTTCCACACTTACTCTCTTCGTTGCCATCCTCGCCCTCCTTTAACTGCAGTTCAGAGTACAAAGTACCGAGTTCAACGCGTTTGACCGGATCTCCATCACTTTCTCTTCTCCACCGGTTCATACACACATCCCGTCTTCCCGCAATAGTTGCCTTTGTACTCGGACGACGGACGGTAGAGCGCCGGTTTCCCCTGCGCGTCGCCGAACTTTTCCTCGATAATGTGCGCGGTCCAGCCCGCGATACGGGCCACTGCAAAGACCGGGGTCATCAGGTCGTGCGGTATGCCCATCAGGTGATAGACCGGAGCGCTGTAAAAGTCCACATTCGGCTTGATCGTCGTCTTTCCACGCTTCGCGAGTTCGGACACCGCCGTTTCCTCGATCTGGGTGGACAGACGGTGCCAATGCTCCTGTCCAAGCTTTTCCCCGAGCTGTTTCCCCATCTGTTTCAGGAATTGCG
>JBGPIG010000075.1:0-10189 GCA_041484745.1 Nitrospirota bacterium
CAAGATCGGGATAAAGAACGGCATACTCGAAGAGGCGCGCTGGGAAGTTGTGGAGACCCCGCGCTTCTTCGAGGCAATGCTCGTGGGGAAGAAATGGGAGAACGCGCCCTGGATCAGCGGCAGGATCTGTGGCATCTGCTCCATCGGCCACACCCTCGCGAGCATCCGCGCAGTAGAGAACGGCTTCGGGATCGTCCCGACTGAGCAGACGCGGAAACTGCGCCTCCTCCTCAAACACATGGAGACGCTCCAGAGCCATATCCTGCACCTCTATTTCCTCGCCGCTCCGGACTTTGTGGGTGTCGGGAGCGTGTTCCCGCTCATCAATTCTCACCCCGACGTGGTGCAACGCGCGACACGGATGAAACAGCTTGCAAACGACCTCTGCGACTGTGTAGGCGGCCGTCGCATGCACCCCACGAGGACCGTCGTCGGCGGATTCACCATGGTGCCTGAAAAAAAAGAACTCGTGCAATTCAGGACCCGTCTGAAAGACGCGACAGACGACCTCCTGAAAACTGCGGAACTCTTCCGCACCTTCGTGGTCCCCGACTTCACGAGGGAAACGGAGTTCGTCTCGCTCAAGGGTGACGGGAGCTATCCCTTCATCGGCGGCGACCTGGTCTCGACGGATGGGGTGAGGCAGAAGGAACACGAGTACAAAACCATGACGAACGAATACCTTGTCGAGCAGTCAACGTCCAAATGGAGCCGTTTATCCCGCCAGTCCTTTGCCGTGGGCGCCCTCGCCCGCGTAAACAATAACTTTGATCTCCTCCACCCCATGGCCAGGGAGATCGCCGTCAGCTTCGGCCTCAAACCGGTGAATCATAACCCCTTTATGAACAATGTCGCCCAACTTGTGGACTGTGTGCACGTAGTGATGGAGGCCCTGGGCTTGATCGATGAGCTCACGGGTTCACCCTGGCGGGAGCCGCGCCAACCCGTGACCCCGCGGAGCGGCCTCGGTGTCGGCGCTGTGGAAGTGCCGCGGGGGATACTCTATCACTCCTATGACTTCGACGGCGACGGAAGGATAACTCACTGTGACTGCGTGATCCCCACGAGCCAGAACCACGCCAACATCCAACATGACCTTCAGGCACTCGCAGCCCAGTATGCGGCGAAAGGCGCCCAGGACCGTGACATCGAACTCCTCGCACAAATGCTCGTCAGATCCTACGACCCGTGCATCTCCTGCTCAGTGCATTGAGGTATACAGAAATAACTCCTCCGGTACCGTCAGGTTTTGACCCTTTGAACAAATCCTTGACAAGAACCCCCTAATATCCGATAATATCGACAGGTTATGAAGAATACGGTTCCATTCCTTTTGCCGCGTCACCATGAGCGGCATATCTGTTTTTAGTCATCATTCTCAACTTATTCACGGAATGCTAGGAGTACGATTTGCCGCCTGAATATCTCGACTTTGAAAAACCGATCGCTGAGCTCGAAAATAAAATCGAGGAGCTGACGCTCTTCACCTCGAACGGGAACATCGACCTCGAGGAGGAGATCCTCAAGCTCCAGAAAAAATCTGACCAGCTGCTTGCCGAGATATATTCACGTCTCTCGCCGTGGCAGAAAGTCCAGATTTCACGTCATGCCAACCGCCCCTACACCCTCGACTACATCGAAGCCATGCTTACGGATTTTGTCGAAATGCACGGCGACCGCAGCTTTGCCGACGACCCTGCGATTGTCTGCGGCATGGCAAGGCTGGACACCATGCCCGTCGTAGTCATCGGCCACCAGAAGGGCAGGACCACCAAGGACCGCGTGTACCGCAACTTCGGCCAACCGAACCCCGAGGGCTACCGAAAGGCGCTGCGGTTGATGCGTTTCGCCGAAAAGTTCAAAAAGCCTCTCATCACGTTCATCGATACCCAGGGCGCTTATCCGGGGATCGGGGCGGAAGAGCGCGGCCAGGGAGAATCGATCGCGCGGAACCTCTACGTCATGTCGGCCCTCAAGACCCCTATCATCTCCGTGGTTATCGGCGAAGGCGGGAGCGGCGGCGCGCTCGCCCTGGGCGTCGCCGACCGTGTGCTCATGCTCGAGCACGCCACCTACTCGGTCATATCGCCCGAAGGATGCGCGGCCATTCTCTGGAACAACGGCGCCAAAGCGAGCGAGGCGGCCGACCTCCTCAAGATCACGGCGCAGGACCTTTTTCAAATGAAGGTGATCGACGAGGTGGTGGAGGAGCCGATCGGTGGCGCCCACCGCGACCCGCGGAGGGCCGCAGAGCTGCTCAAGGAGGCAGTGACGAGGAATCTGGGGGAGATCAAATCAATTCCGCCGTCGGATCTCGTGAAGCTCCGGTATGAGAAGTTCAGAAAATTAGGGATGTTCGATCAGATATGACCCCGACAGGACCGGACCTTCTTTTCTCCGCTCTCTTCAAACCCCTCAAGGCAGTCACGTCCGCGTTGTATTAACGAACACTGAACAACCAAAAGAATAAAAACGTTACGCCTGCTCCGAGCACCGCACCCGCAATCACCTCGATCGGGCGGTGGATGCCCGACGACCATCTGCTCCAGCTTACCATAGCCGCAAGAAAAAACGTCAGGATGATGATCACCGAGGAATCAATCAGATAGTTGGTAGCCGCCCAGATTGAGAACGACACCGCCGCGTGGCCGCTCGGCATTCCCCCTCTGAACGGTTCCCCCTTGCCGGAACAAGCTTTGATGATGATGACCAGGATAATCACTACCGCGAGGGAAACAAATGCCACAACATCGCTCGGCGCTCTGAGAACGGACCAATGCCCGCTTATCAACGATGCCTTGAGCGCCGGATACATGATCAGATATGCGAGTGTCAATGCGCCGATGGATGCGATGAGCACCACGCCGGCAGCTATGTCCTTGGCGATTTTCGCCAGCGGATGAAATTCATTGGAGATCATGTCCACGGTGGTCTCGATCGCGGTATTCAACATCTCAGTCACCAGAACAAGCACAATCGCCATGCAGAGCAAGATGAAGTCGGTCCTGGATATTTTCAAGATCAGGCTGAGAACGAGGGCGGCCAGAGCGGCATATAGATGGTAACGCATGTGACGCTGGGTCTTGACGGAATAGATAATACCCTCGATCGCCAGGTTGGCGCTCTGGACCCATGAGTTCGGCTTCACGCGGAGATCCTCTTCAAGAGCTGTTGTTCCTTTTTCATCATACGCCGGGCCTCCCGCGAACTGCGCTCGTGGTCATGGCCAAGCAGATGGAGGAGACCGTGTACAAGGAGGCGATCGATCTCATGGGTGAGAGCATGCCCCTCCTCCCTGGCCTGCCGCGCGGCAACAGGGACGGAGATCACGATATCGCCCAGCATCTCAGGCTGGATATGGGGAAACCTCCCCTCCCTCAGAGAGAACGAGAGCACGTCAGTGGTCTTGTCCTGGCCGCGATAACGACTGTTGAGAGTGCGCATAGCGCGGTCGCCGATGAACAAGACGCTCAGCTCCGCATCAGGAAGGCCTACACTCCGCAACAGGGTACGGAGCCGCGTCCGTATGCGTGCTGTTGCCAGGTTTCTTTTCCTCTGATTGTTTTTTATCCTGACGTTCATTGCGTTTATTGTCTCCGGGAAAGTCCATGCCGGGATAGTCGATCCGGTGGTGAAAGATTCCGGCGAGGATGAAGTTGAAGCTCTTAGAGATCTCTCTGAGGTCCTTCAGGGTGAGGTCGCACATGCTCAACTGGTCATCGAGAAAGATACGGGTGATGACGCTGTTCGTAAGCGCCTGGATCCGCTGGGGTGTCGGGTCTTCGAGGGCCCTTGACGCCGCTTCGACGGAGTCCGACAGCATTACGATAGCCGCCACCTTCGTGCGCGGCCGGGGGCCATGATAGCGGTAGTCCTCTTCGGCGATCGCCACAAAAGGCTGGAGCTCTTTCGCCTTCTGGTAGAAATAGGTGATCAGCGAGGTGCCGTGATGCTGTTCGATGATGTCGATGACCGATGACGGAAGACGATGCGCACGGGCCGCCTCCACGCCTTCCTTGACGTGCGATGCAATGATCAGACTGCTCATCGAAGGCATGAGGCGGTCATGCTTGTTTTCCATACGACGCTGGTTCTCGATGAAATATTCCGCTTTGTGTATCTTTCCGATGTCGTGGTAGTAGGCGCCGACGCGTGCGAGGATAGGGTTCTCTCCGATGGCTTCTGCTGCGGCCTCGGCCAGATTTCCGATGACAATACTGTGATGGTAAGTACCCGGGCTCTTGTACACCAGCGCTTTGAGCAGCGGCTGGTTGGGGTCCAGAAGCTCCAGGAGCTTCATATCGGTAGCGATGTCGAACAGCGCTTCAAAGAACGGCAGCGACGCCGAGACGATCATGGACACGACAAGCGCACCGGCAAAACCAGCGGTCATATCATAGATCCCTCGGGACCACAGTTCTCCCCGATAAAGGTCGATGGCGATGATAGCAATAAGATTGATAAGCCCCGTCAGCGCCCCTCCCCTGAGCACCGCTGTTCTCTTTTTGCACCGGATCACGCTCAATGCGGCGACAATGCTGCCGAGAAAGTAGTAAACCGTGATCAAGGGGTCTCCCGGGAACAGGATCCCGAGCAGGATGCTGGCGACAAACGAAAAACCCAGGGCCAGATGAAAATCGAGCAGCAGGCTCACCAGCATGGCGCCCGCGGCCACCGGAAGAGCAAAGCCGATCGTAATGATTTCCAGCTGTAAGGTGTCCGCCACGAGCGATAAAATAAACTTCGAGAATTGCGCTGCCGTGACCGTTCCGACCAGCAGAAACGCAAGCAGAAATATTTTTTTTCTTTCCGCAATGAGCGCCGGTCGGTATCGTTTGATGTCCCGGTAGAATATATAGAGGATCATCAGGACGAGCACACAAAGCCCGACGTAGGCTTGGAACCGGTTGCCGATGCCTTCCCTGCGCGCAATCTCCTCGAGGAACCGTGCCGCCTTTTCTGTTACTCGGCCGCCGGCTTCGACGATGAGCTCTCCTTTATTAACCTTGAACGAAAGGGTCGTCTGATCCAACCCCTGGTATTCTATGGACAGGGCGAAGGGCGCCGTGATATTCCGGGGCGCCGTGTCCCCTTTTACCAAGTGAGGGGTTTTGGGCAGGAGGAGGAAAGCAAGGAGTGCCGCAGTCATAAGGGCGAGTCCGATATAGGAAAGCCGTATACGGCTTGAAATCACCGCAGACGACGTTTCCCGGTCCTGGTCATGGTTCTGCGTCCTGGGCAGGAGCTTCGACGTTTTCTTGTTATGACTGTCCATCCACGTCCTCATACCGTTCGTATGCCTTAATGATCTGCTGGACCAGTTTGTGGCGGACCACATCCTTGTTCGTGAAATACATGAACTGTATCCCCTCTATGCCTTCAAGAATCTTCCGGACTTCGATGAGTCCGGAGTTCCTGCCGCTCGGGAGGTCAATCTGGGTTATGTCGCCGGTGATCACGGTCTTCGAATTGAAGCCAAGGCGCGTGAGAAACATCTTCATCTGTTCCGTGGTGGTGTTCTGCGCCTCATCAAGGATAATGAACGAGTCGTTCAGCGTACGACCGCGCATGAAGGCGAGCGGTGCGATCTCGATGTCCCCCCGTTCCACGAGTTTGTTGGCCTTTTCCGTCTCGATCATGTCATAGAGGGCGTCGTAGAGCGGCCGCAGATAGGGATTGATCTTTTCGAACAGGTCGCCGGGAAGAAAGCCCAGCTTCTCTCCGGCCTCCACCGCGGGTCGTACCAGGATGATCCTGCTCACCTCGCGCCGCAGGAGCGCGGAAACCGCCGTGGCCATGGCGAGATAGGTCTTGCCCGTACCGGCGGGACCGATGCCGAACACGACATCATATTTTCTGATCGCCTCCACGTATTTGCGCTGGGTCTCGTTCTTCGGCGCAACGGGACGCTTCCTGCTTGATACCGGGATCGATTTTTGGAAGATGTCCTTCAGGACTGCGGATGAATCGGCAGAAAACGCCTGGATGGCTGCGTTCACGTCGTCTTTCTGTGAAATGATGCCCTGTTCGAGCATGTCGGCAAGCTGTCCGATGAGATGCTGGACTTTTGCAACCGCCCTCGCTTCGCCCTCGATCTGGAGCCTGTTTCCCCGGGCGTTCAGGGTCACTCCATAGGTATTCTCGATCAGCCTAAGGTTCTTGTCCATGTCGCCATAGAGACTCGACAGGGACCGTGCGTTCTCTATGGTCAGCTCTGCTGCGGTGGTTTTCATCGCGCGTCTATAAAGACGGTTCCTCTTGTCCGTAGGTCAGTGTATATGTTAGCATTTTGAAATTTCAAAGTCAATTTGACGTTAGTAGTCAATCCCCTTCTGGGCGGGTACGCCGCAGTCATAGGGATGCTTGATGACGCGCATCTCGGTGACCATGTCTGCGGCGGCAATGAGATCAGGGTGCGCATCGCGGCCGGTGAGAATCACGTGAAGATCCCTCGGTTTGCTCCTCACCAGGTCCAGGACGTCTTTGATATCGAGCAGTCCAAGGTGGACCGCATTGTTGATCTCATCGAGGATCAGGATGTCCCAGGAGCCCGAGATCATGCGTTGTCGCGCGTGGACCAGGGCCTCTTCGGCCGCAGTCCGGTGATCCGACAACGGAACCCGGTCTTCCTGTCCCTTCACGAATCCCCTGCCCAGGGACACGAATTCGAGCTCAGGCGCAAGCCGTTCTGCTGCCAAGGTCTCTCCCGTGGCAGTGGGGCTTTTAATGAACTGCACGATGGAGACGTACATCTTATGTCCGCACGCACGAAGCGCGACCCCCAGTGCCGCGCTTGATTTCCCCTTGCCTTCTCCGGTAAAGATTATAACCAGTCCTTTGTTCAGACGCTGCTCCTCATCTCACGATCGGGTCTGCAATAACAGACGAATAATAACATCTTGCCGGAGAAAACTCAAGTAAAGAAGATACACTTTCTCATTCCTCATCCGACGTTATGCCGTTCGACGAATTTGTTCTCCAACGGAGTTTACTTTTTGCTGCATCCGGTTGTATAATGCACGAAATGCTGAAACGAGCATCCTTACTCGGATATCTTTTCCTGACGCTCATGGCCGTTCTCATCGGGGGCGTGACAGGGTTCATCGTGTTCTCGGTATGGGACCTGCCGGAAGTCAAGACCCTCGAAGCATATAAACCGAGCATCACCTCCCGGGTCTACTCGGACAACAACAAGCTCCTGGCTGAGTTTTTCCTGGAAAACCGTACGCCTGTGGCTTTTGAGGACATTCCCGAAATGCTGCTCAAGGCGCTCATTGTTACCGAGGACACACGGTTTTACAGTCACCATGGCCTGGACTTACGCGGTATCGCGAGGGCACTGTACCGCAATATTCGTGCGGGAAAGGTGATGGAAGGAGGCAGCACGCTCTCCCAGCAACTTGCTAAGATTCTCTTCCTAACACCGGAGCGAAGCTACTCGCGCAAGCTCAAGGAGATGACCCTTGCGCTCAGGATCGAGCAGCGATATACCAAGCGTGAGATTCTTTCGCTCTATCTCAACCAGATCTATTTCGGCAACGGCGCGTATGGTGTGGAGGCGGCGGCCCAGATCTATTTCGGAAAATCGGCGAAGGACCTTACCATAGCTGAGTGCGCGCTCCTTGCCGGTTTGCCGCGTTCCCCGAAACATTACTCCCCTATAAAGGCTCCGGCGAGCGCGCTCATCAGGCGCACTTATGTCCTGAATCGCATGGTTGCAACAGGCATCATTACAAGGATACAAGCTGAAGAAGCCCAAAAAGCTCCCCTGCCGGTCAAGCCATCGTTCAAGACAGCGGGACGTGCCCCCTACTTTGTAGAGTACGTGCGTCAACAGGTAGAAGATCGTTTCAGTTCGAGCATCCTGTATTCCGGAGGACTCAACATTTATACAAGTATCAACGATGATCTTCAGCATTATGCTGAGCAGGCAGTAGCAGTGGGCCTTGCGAAGATCGAGGCACGACACAGGAAAAAGGACAAGTCCCCGCTTCAGGCGGCGCTCATTGCCATCGTGCCGTCGACCGGCCGCATTCAGGCCATGGTCGGCGGACGCGATTTCAGCGAGAGCCAGTTCAATCGCGCCTGGCAGGCATTGCGGCAGCCCGGTTCCGCTTTCAAACCATTCATCTATGCCGCCGCGTTCGAGCGGGGGTTCGGCGCGTCCGATATCCTTGAGGACGTTCCCCTGGCGATTAAAGTCGACCGGAATAAAGACTGGATTCCATCGAACTTTACCCGGACCTATCAGGGGCCCGTTACCTTGAGGAGGGCGCTATCCCAATCACTCAATATCCCGACGATCAGGCTCCTGGAGAAGATCGGTGTGGATGAAGCCATTCAATATGCACGGAAGTTAGGCATTACAAGCCCGCTGAGCCCCTACCTGTCGCTGGCCCTCGGAAGTTCGGATGTGACGCTGTTGGAACTCACTGCAGCCTACGCAGTGTTTGCCGATCATGGCGTCAAACTGGGACCGGTATCTATCCTCATGATAACTGACAGCACCGGTCGGGTCCTCTATACGAATGATACGTTGCCGACACAGGTAATCAAACCGGAGACTGCGTACCTTATGACGAACCTGCTCAAGGGAGTGATCGAGCACGGTACAGGATGGAAGGCCCGCGACCTCGGCAGGCCTGTTGCCGGCAAGACCGGTACTACGAACGATTACCGCGATGCGTTGTTCATCGGCTACACGCCGGTCTTGGTGACGGGTGTCTGGGTGGGATACGATAACCAGAGGAGCATAGGCCTGAAGGAGACCGGCTCGCGTGTAGCCCTTCCCGTCTGGCTCGAGTTCATGAAAAAAGCCCATGACGGACGTGAACCTGAGGACTTCGCCGTGCCCGAGGGCATCTTGTTCAAACAGGTGGACCCTAAGACAGGCCTGCTCAGTTCCCCAATATGCAACAATAGCATTCGGGAGGCTTTCCTACCGGGCACGGAACCGAGAAAGTACTGCAAGGAGTCCGGCGCTGTCGCCGAGGAGCCGCCGATTCAGGATGAGGCGCCGTAATCCCTTATAATTATTGACACCGCAACAATTATTTGTTAATCTTGGATCAGGGGTTTCCCCAGAATCAACCATGAACATCCCTCTCTATCCAAAAATCCTCGATAAACTAGTGCCGACATGGCTTTTTGCGCGGCTTAACATTGCAAGCAAAATGCTCATGGGATACATGACGCTCGTGGTGCTCACCGTCATCGTCGTCGTCTATGCTCTCATCAGTCTCCAGCGGATCAATACGCTGAATAGAAGCATCGTAAAAGTTGACATCATCGTGGGGGAGGTTTCGGACAAGATGCTCGATGCCTTGTTCGCCCAAGATACCTACGAGAAACGGTATCTGATCCTCAAGAGCAGCGACATGCGGAACCTCTTCGCAAAGCGCGGCCGGGAGTTTCGCGCGTGGCTTTCCGAACTCAGAAAACTCCCTGATACAACCGGCCTCCCCCTTGACACCATCGAACGCCTGCACAAGAGATATACCGACCTCTTCGCCAAAGAGATCCAATTGATACGGGGAAACAACGTCGAGACGGCAGCCTCTCTCTCGAGCCGAGAGCTGAAAAATGTTTTTGAGAAGCTCCTCGATACGCTCAAGACGCTGTCTGCCAATGCCAAGGAATCACAGGACGCAAAGATGAAGCAGATCAGCATGATCGGCAATGCCGCATTCCTGACGACTGCCGTCCTTTGTCTGATCAGCATCATTACAGGGGCGATGGCAGGACTCGTGGTGACCCACCATATAGTGTCCTCCATCCACAAGTTAAAAGAAGCGACTGCGCACATCGCCGAGGGGCACTTCGAGTACGACCCGCAGATCAAAACGAAGGATGAGATCGGGAGCCTTTCCGAGGCCTTTCTCACGATGGGGCAACGGCTTAAGAAGCTTGAGGAGATGTACCTGGATGCGAGCCCCCTCACGCGTTTACCCGGCGGTATCGCCATCGAAAATGTGCTTAAAAAAAGGCTCGACTCCGGTCAGCCGCTCGCCTTCTGCGTGTTTGACCTGGACAACTTCAAGGCGTTTAACGACCGGTACGGATACGCAAACGGGAGCGAGGTCATCAAGGAGACGGCAAGGATCATCGAACGGGTGGTGAAGGCAAAAGGCGCCCCTGATGATTTTACGGGCCATGTGGGCGGCGACGACTTCGTGGTCATCACGACGCC
>JBGPIG010000076.1:0-10121 GCA_041484745.1 Nitrospirota bacterium
GATGAGCGGTTCTGGACCGAGAAGGAGATTGTGGGGGGGAAGTGCCCTGACTGCGGCAGGCCGGTGGAACGCATCTCCGAGGACAATTACTTCTTCCTGATGAGCAAATATCAGGCGCAGTTGATTCAGTACATTGAAACAAAATATAATTATATTCAACCTGAGAGCAGACGCAATGAAGTCCTGGGATTTTTAAATTCTCAGAAGCTCGGCGATCTCTGTATTTCCCGTCCCAAAGCGCGCCTGTCATGGGGGATAGAACTTCCCTTTGATAAGAACTTCGTAACCTATGTCTGGTTTGATGCTTTGGTGAATTACTATTCAGCAACAAAATATCTCGCGCCTCAAGGAACAGAGTGGTGGCCGGCGGAACATCACTTGGTTGGGAAAGATATCCTAACGACGCATAGCGTTTACTGGTCTACTATGCTGATGGCGCTCGGGCTGCCGCTTCCCAGAAATATTTTTGCCCATGGCTGGTGGACGCAGGATGGGAAAAAAATGTCCAAGTCGCTCGGGAACGTGATCGATCCGAATGAGGTCGTTGATTCCTACGGTGCGGACGCGTTCCGGTATTTTGTCCTGCGTGAGGTGCCGTTCGGGCTGGATGGGGATTATTCGAATGAGACCTTTATCACTCGTTTCAATACTGAGCTTGCGAATGACCTCGGCAATCTGCTCTCGCGGGTACTCACCATGATCGGAAAATATTTTGATGGCAGAGTTCCGAACGCAGGGCCGGAACTACACCTTGACAAGGAACTGCGCGAGACCGCGGTGTCAGTTCCGTCCAAGATCGACGAAAGCCTTTTCGCGCTCGCTTTTGCCAGGTATCTCCATGATGGTTGGTCGCTCGTGTCGCGCGCGAACCGTTACGTGGAGGAGAACGCACCATGGATGCTGGCGAAGAACAATGACCGCCAACGACTGGGGAGCGTGCTTTATAATCTATCGGAGTCGCTCAGGCTGATCGGGCTGTACCTCTATCCCGTGATGCCGGCGACGTCTCAGAAGATATGGAATGCCATCGGCATGAATAAGCAGATCAGCGCATGCCGGTTCAACGAGGAACAGCACTGGGGACAGTTGGCGCCGGGCACTGTCATTCAGCCGGGCGCGCAGCTATTCCCGAGGATAGTATCTGTGACTATATCAGAATCTGCGCATATGTCAGAATCTATTGAAGCGATTATAAGAAAATCTCCGGAGAAGAAAATGGAAAAAACTGAAGAGACACAAAAACCAGCCCCTGTTGCCGCCGCGCCAGCTGCACCCGCGGGGCTTGACCTGATCGGGATCGAAGAGTTTATGAAGGTCGACCTGCGGGTCGGAAAGATCGTTTCCGCTGAGCGTGTCGAGAAGACCGAGAAGCTGGTGAAGCTCAAAGTCGATATCGGCACCGACGTGCGCCAGGTGGTTGCCGGTATCGGCAAGAGCTATACGCCCGAGGAACTCTTGGGCAAGTCCATCGTGATCGTCGCAAATTTAAAACCCGCAAAGCTCATGGGCATCGAGTCCCAGGGTATGCTGCTCGCCGCGAGCAGCGGGGACCTGCTCGCCGTGGCCACCTTCGACCGCGAGACCAAAGCGGGAAGCAGAGTGAAATAGATTAGGGAAATACCAAATCACAAATAACAAATCCCAAATAATATCCAAATTCAAAACGACTAATTTCCGAAACGATTAGAATTTGGTTTTTGGAGCTTCGAGTCTATTTGGGATTTGGCGCTTGTAATTTGATGCTTAGGAAACCATGCTTATCGACACCCATGCGCACCTTGAGATGCGCGAGTTCAACGACGACCGAGAAGACGTGATCCAGCGTGCGCGCGATGCGGGAGTCGAGTACATCGTCACCATCGGCACGACCGTGGAGTCGAGCCGCGACGCGGTGTTGCTGGCTGACAAGTACGATTTCATCTATGCCGCGATCGGCATCCATCCTCACGAAGTCAAGGACATCCTTCATCCCGCCTACGAGATCATTCGGCATTTTGCACAGCACAAGAAGGTCGTGGCCTACGGCGAGATCGGGCTCGATTATCACTACGAGCACTCCCCCCGGGCGGACCAGAAGAGGAAGTTTCGAGACATGCTGCGCGAGGCGCGCCACCTTGATCTGCCGATCATCGTCCATGACCGCGATGCCCACGAAGACACGCTCCAGATCCTGGAGGAGGAGTGGTCGCCCAGCCTCGGCGGCGTCATGCACTGCTTCTCCGGCGACGCGGCCATGGCGAAGAAGGTGATCGAGATGGGATTCTCCATCTCCATCGCCGGGCCGGTCACCTTTCCCAAGGCCGAGTCACTGCGCGAGGTCGTGCGGCAGATACCGATCGAGCATCTGCTGGTCGAGACGGACTCTCCCTATCTTGCTCCCCAGCCGGTGCGCGGGAAAAGAAATGAGCCGGCCTTTGTCCGCCACACGGCGGAGGCCATCGCAAAGATCAAGGGCCTTACCCCGGACGATGTCGCCAGGATCACGAGTTTCAACGCCATGCAGCTTTTCGGCATCGGCACAATACCGGAACAGGGCCGGATAACCTACCCCATTCGGAATTCCTTGTATCTGAATATCACGAACCGCTGCACGGCGGCATGCACGTTCTGTGTGCGCTATCATACGGATTTCGTCAAAGGACACAACCTTCGCCTTGGCGAAGAGCCGTCCGCCGAGCGGCTCATCAAAGAGATCGGCGATCCGGGGCGGTATGCCGAGATCGTGTTCTGCGGATATGGCGAACCGTTGCTCCGGATCGAGGTGGTCAAGGCTGTGGCAGCTGAAGTAAAGCGGCTGGGCGGAAAAGTTCGCATTGATACAAACGGCCATGCGAACCTGATCCACAAGCGGAATGTCGTACCCGAACTCGCGGGTCTTGTCGATGCCATCAGCGTGAGCCTGAATGCGCAGAACGCAGAGCTGTATAATAAAATAAGCCAGCCCTCGTTCGGCATCGAGACGTATGGGGCCGTTAAAGAGTTCATCCGCGAAGCGAAAAAGTACATCCCCGACGTGACGGTCACCGTGGTATCGCTCTCCGAAGTGGATATTGACGCCTGCCGGAAGATCGCCGATGAGCTCGGCGCAAAATTCCGCGTGCGCGAATATAATGTCGTGGGATAAGTGTCGGCGTGGTCTGCTCCAATCTACGCTCCTCCGAAAAGAAATGGATTGACACAGTATGACCAGGTAGGTACTATAGCAAGGCTATTTTCATGATGCAAACCGAGGCAATGGACGCTCTGTGTTCCCGCGGAAAAAAGGTTATCTTTCCGAAAATTCTTAACGACGTCGTACAAATGCTTCCCTGAATGATTGAGAAGACAATACTCTCACCATTCAGGTAATAGAGCGATTGGCAGGAACATGTTGAAGTGGCGAAAAAATATTATTTGGGTCTTGGCGGTAGTTTTTCTTTCGATTGCCGGTTATGCCCTCTACGTAAAAGCGCAGGGAAATTTTCATCCGATAACACCGGGTGAAGCGTACCGCTCAGGTCAACTCGACGGTGATCAGCTCGCACACTATGTAAGCCTCTATAATATAAAGAGCATCCTGAACCTGCGCGGAAAACATTCAGGCACGGACTGGTATGAGGAAGAATTGGCGGCGAGCGTAAAACTTAATTTGATGCATTACGACATAACGCTCAGCGCGACCCATGAATTGACCGGCGACGAGGCGCGGCAACTGGTCGATATTTTTAAGACGGCCCCGCGCCCCATCCTGATTCATTGCGCGGCTGGTGCGGACAGATCCGGATTGGCTGCCGCGATGTGGAAGGTTGTCGTGGACGGGGAGCCGAAGGCGGAGGCGATAAAGCAGCTCTCCATACTATACGGGCACATTGCGCTATCGGAGACACATGCCATGAACGATTTTTTTAAGAAATGGAAGCCCTAATCCGGACAAGCCGGAGCGAAAATTTACCCCACGAAGACACGAAGAAATGTATGAAGGCTTTGATGTTCGGTTAATATAACAAGATTTAAAATTTTTTTTAGTGTCTTGGTGCCTTTGTGGTGCAAGTATTCTTTCCATATCTCTGGAGCATACCGGGAGCATTTCATGAAAGTCGACACGATGCGGAAAGTGGATTATTTTATCGGCGTACCGCTCTGCTTTGCGGTAACGATCGTGAAAAAAATATTCACGCTGTTTTCCGCCCCTCCCTCAAATGATAAGCCTAAAAATATTCTGCTGATCGAACTGTCGGAAATGGGAAGCACGATCCTGGCGGACCCGGCGATGCAAAAACTGAAACGCGGACTGAACGCCAACCTGTTCTTCGCTATTTTCAAGAAAAACAGCCCCAGCCTGGAACTCCTGGGCACGATCCCGAAAGCCAATATCTACACTATTGATGACAGCGGAATTTTACCGCTCGCGTATGATGCCTCCGGGCTTCTCTTGTGGACACGTCGCATGCAAATCGATGCAGTCATTGACATGGAACTCTTTTCCCGTTTTTCCGCGCTCCTGACGGGGCTGTCAGGGGCGAAAAAAGCGGTGGGATTCCATGCGTTCCATAATGAGGGGCTGTACCGCGGCGATTTATTGACCCATAAGGTCGCCTATAATCCCCACCTGCATATTTCGAAAAACTTCATCGCCCTTGCCAACGCGCTTATGAGCGATAAAGCCGAACTCCCGTTCTCGAAAACCATCGTCGCGGATGAAGAAATTACCCTGAAGAAGGTCGCGGTCGATGAATCGGCAGGGGAATCGATGCGCCGAAAGATCAGAGCTGCTTTTCCCGCTTACAGCGCGGAGCGGCACCGGGTCGTTCTGTTTAATGCCAACGCCTCGGAGCTGTTGCCTATTCGACGCTGGCCGCAGGAACATTATGCCCGTTTGATCGGATCGATCCTGCAACAGTACCCGAAGGTAGTCATCCTGCTCACCGGGGGGAAGAGTGAGCGGGCCGGGCTCGAAACCATCATAGCGGAGGTCCGCAGCGATCGCTGTGTCAACTTTGCCGGGCAGACGGACCTCTCCGAATTGCCCGCTCTTTACTCGGTGAGCGCCTTCATGCTCAGCAATGATTCCGGCCCTCCGCATTTCGCTTCGGTCACCGAAATGCCGACGTTCGTATTTTCGGTCCCGAGACCCCGAAGCTTTACCGCCCGCTCGGCAATGCGACGCCGATCTACGCCGGCCTGGCGTGTTCACCGTGCGTCTCGGCGGCAAACCATCGCAAGACGCCGTGCAATGACAATGTGTGTCTTCAGGTCATCACCCCCGAACAGGTTCTTCTTATCCTTCGGCCTACCCTGGAAGCTATCAAATGAATACGCTTGCGCGTATCTACCATGAGAACCGGACGGTCGTATGGATCATTGCCTTATTCAGCGCCATCCGTCTGGCAGTCGCGGCGACATTCGGGCTCGGCACTGATGAAGCCCACTATGTCCTCTATGCCAGGTATCTGGATCTCAGTTACTTTGACCATCCGCCCCTCGTCGGCTGGACCCACGCGTTATTCTACTATACGCTCGGAACGAATGAATTCCTTGCGCGGCTTCCCGCGGTCCTGCTTTTCGCAGTCACCTCCTTTCTCTGCTATCGATTCACCTTTTCCGTCGGCGGTGAGAAGCCCGCGCTGTACGCAACCGTTGCCTTGAACAGTTCCTTTCTGCTCAGCGGACTCGGGCTCATGCTGCTTCCTGAATCCCTGCTCCTGCCGATCGTTTTCGCGCTCCTCTACACAGTCAGGAGGCTTGAGCGATCTCCGGACCTCCGGAACTTCGTCCTCCTGGGACTGTTGCTGGGGCTCGCGGGACTTGCAAAATATACGGCCGTTCTGTTCGTCCCCGCCATTATTGTCTATGGACTGCTCAAAAAACGGTATGATATTCTTCTCAATCCCCGGCTGCTGGCGACCGCCGTTGTAGCCCTGGTCGTCATCGCTCCCGTGCTGTACTGGAATTATCAACACGACTTTGCGAGTTTCCGCTTCCAGAGCGGCCATGTGGTAGGCGAGGATGCGCCTCACGTCATGCTCCTGCTCAAGGGACTTGCCGCTCAGTTCGGCGCATACAGTCCGCCGCTGTTCTGCCTCGCATTTTACGGACTCTATAAAGCCTTGAGAAGCCGCAGTGATACCATGCTTTTAACGGCGCTCCTCGGGTGCTCGGTATTGCTCTTCTTTCTCTATTCCTCTCTTTTCAAATTTCCGCTGCCCCACTGGTCCGCCGTTTTTTATGCGCTCTTTATCCCTGTCGGGATTGTTTTTCTGGATAAAAGTTCCACACGGATGAAGCAGGGCATCCTCGTTGTTTCGCTCGGATTCAGCATCCTCGCTGCCGTCCTCCTTCAGGCGGAGCTCGCTGTTAAGGCATTTCGCTTTCCCGATTATAAATCGCCGTTCCGCGACGTGTATGGGCTCCCGGACGTGCTCAAACGGGCAAACACTATTTTGGCTGAGGACCCTTCATCCGATAAAGCGCTTGCGGTCACGCACTGGACCGCAGTCAGCCGTACCCTCTATTACGACCTTCCGTACGGCAGCAGGTTGTTCTTGATTGCACCCAAGACCGAACGGTTCTCCAACTGGCTCGCGGGTTCACCCCTGGGTTCGGACGTCCTCTTCATGAACAGCCATTTTTACCATCGGGACATCGGCCGCGAGATGAAGTGCCGTGAAGTGCAGCATGCGGGAAGCATGGACATTATCTTGAACAACGGCAAGGTTGATACCTACGATTTTGTGTGGTGTAAGTCTTACGGCGGGATCAATGCGTTGGATGAGCAGTGATCACAGGAAATGCATTTCGGCAGCCGATCATATATCAGAACGGGATAGGAGCTTAGGAACCAATGAAGAATGTGTTGTCAATGACGTCCATCGTGGCGGAACGCACTATGCAACAGGTACTCATGGTGTGTATTTTGATCATCTTGGGCGCTTTTCCCGCATTTGCCGAGACAGACGGGGCGATCCCCCCGACTGTTATCACTGCTCAGGATGTTCAACCCAAACGTGAAACGCAAGCAGGATCCTCCGTTGACTTGAACAAGGCATATTTCATGGGATATGTCACCGACTTCAAGGACATTGTTACGTCGCCGGTTCGCTGGGAGACGTCGGATTGGCTCACGGCGGCGGTCGTAACCGGGATCGGGGTCGGCCTTTATCAGAATGATACGAAAATACAAAAATGGGTCTTGGACCACAAGACCTCGACGACGAACAAAATAGGAGATGACGTTACCTATCTCGGCAGTGGAATTTTGACCATTCCCGTTGTCGGGGGGCTGTACCTCTACGGCCATTTCGCCGGCGACGGGAAGGCGACAGAGACCGCGCTGCTCAGCGTGGAGAGTTTCATCATGACCGGCGTGTTTGTCCAGGCCCTGAAGCGGACCACCGGAAGACACCGGCCTTACACCGGCGATCCGTACAATACGTGGGACGGCCCCACTCTGTCCTCCTCAAAGGACTCTTTTCCCTCGGGGCACGCGTCGTCCGCATTCGCGGTCGCGACGGTGATAGCCGAAGAATATGACAATTATATTGTTCCTCCCCTTGCCTATACCGTTGCGGCGATAACGGCGCTGAACCGCGTGTCCCACAATGCCCATTGGTCATCGGACATCTTTATCGGATCTGCGATAGGTTACTTCACGGGAAAGGCGATCGTAGCATCACACGCAGGCGGCAGGCAGAGCAGGGTGAGTTTTGCCCCGATGATCGATGATGCAGGGGGGCTTGGCATGGTCGTTACGTATAAGTTTTAGGAGCGCTCTCATTCTCAAGCTTGGTCCCCGCTGTTATGCTGAATATTTGCGAAAGATCCATAGAACATGTAATAGGGAGGTTACGGCATGAACGCTGTTATCGAAACGATCAAAAAGAGACGTTCTGTGAGGGCCTATGATCCAAAGCCGATCCCCAGGGATATCCTGGACGCAGTAATCGGGGCCGGGAATGAGGCGCCGTCCGCGATGAACAGCCAGCCCTGGAGGTTTGTCGTTGTTGAGGAAAAGGAAGCGAAGAGAAAGCTCCTCGCCGCCGCTTTACCTCAGGCAAAGAAGATCACTGAATTGGTAAAGGATGTTGATCCCGTGCGATATGAAGCGATCAAGAAGCGTTATGCCGAGCTGCCGGACCCTGTTTACTACTCGGCGCCGACGATCGTGTTTGTCATCGGCAACGGGCGGTATGCCGATCATTCGTGCCCGTTGGCATGCGAGAATATGATGCTTGCGGCCCATTCGTTCGGACTGGGAAGCTGCTGGGTCGGTTTCGGCGCAATGGTGACCGATGATCCGAAGGTGCGAAGTCTGCTGGAATTAAAGGAAGGGGATTCGATCTTCGGCCCCATCCTTCTCGGGTATCCAAAGGGCGAAACCGCGCGACCTCCCAAGAAAGAACCGAAGGTGAAGTGGATTTAGCAGCTGATTACGATTCAGTAGAATTTGCTAGGGATATGTGACATCTCGCTAACGAAGTTTCACCTACGATTCTGTAATTTCAGTCAAACGCAACTATCATTCACTACTGGCTGTAAATTGCACATAACGCCCCGATAGAGTTAGTAAGACAACTTAAAGGGAATATATCCTCCAGCTAAATAATAAGCCAGCTTCAGAAGCTCCTGGGCGAAGTCACGCAATCCAGCCTCATGAGACCACCAATGGTCAAGTTGATATGAATTAAAGCAGGCAGAAGGGAAGATCTTAATTTGGAATGGAATGCATACATGTTGATATATTAGATAACTCCGCCGAGTATGAAAACCTGGAGATAGGAGGATAGCACTCTTTACATCCTCTTTAGAGATAGTCTCCAATGCTCCTCTCGCCGCTGTCAAGGTTATTGGATGATGAATGTGGGTTACAATGATTCTGAAATCCCTTTCCTTCAGCCCAAGAGCTTCCATTTCTTTCTTGACGAGATGTGGATAATCTTCATTGAAAGCAAAAGGTCTGTCAGATGGGGCAATGCGATGCAATACGACAATAATTCGTTTGACCTTTCCTGATGATAGCAAATTTTTACCAGTCATCACCATACCCCTATCAATAAATTCAGTACCTTCCAGAATAGCGACATCAGCAATATAATTACCCTCAGGCGCCATAAACTGGCCTGCACGCATCAGGATAGTCACTCGGAATGAAAAAATAAGAATAAATATTAAAAATATAGAAAGACAAATTCCTCTCCAAATCCATTTGGCCCGATTTTTCATATCTTATTCCGCTTGAAATGATAATTCACTGTTTTACAGGAAGCAGGCGTGAATCATGAGCATTCTCATTAGGGATTTGACTCATCAATATGGAGAAATTTTTGTGCGAGCATTTCGCCAACATTGATTGGTGTAACAAATCCGTGTTGGTTTCTTGGCCTGCTAGATGTGTAAGTCGCCGCAAATAATATTTCACCAGTCGCTACATCAATCAGTCTGGCTGAGCAGTTAGAAATAAAATCTCGGTATCCACCATTTACCAATCCAGCGAAACCATTAGATATTGTCGCACTGCCAACGATAATCGCATCAACTCCCTTAATTTTCCCAATAATTGATCGTTGGTCTTGCAAAACGCCCGAGAGAGAAAGCCCCTGTTCTGTCAGAAGTTTATCAAGTTGAGTCCTTTCGATTACAGTAAACCGGGAATTAAGTAAATTTGCAGATAACGATTCAGCAACCGCATATCCCATCTCGGTATTTTCAGCGGTAAAAGGAATTACGGCAATTCTTTGAATTGATTTTAATCGCTGGGGGTTTTTAACAAAATCTTTAGTTGTGGCGCATGCAGTTATTAATAATATACAAACGACAAATAACAGCGTCATTGCTGATTTATTCATATGCCCTCCACGACAAGATACTTTCACATTAAGACAAGTCAGCTTAGATTACGATGAAAAGAGAGATTAAGCAGAATCTAATCTTGCCAGCTTTCTGATGCTATTGTGTCACGAAATATATGCCATTTTTTAGAACATGTCAATAATGTCGATTGGCAGTGTCAACCCAAAATAGAAATGTCCTACTCTTACCAAGATAGAAATGTCCGCTTTTAGGAAGCAATGGGAAGTTGCTCCGATGCTCTTCTTAGTCTCTTCCAAGGATGATCTGCAGGTTGATACCGACCTATCTTTTCCTGA
>JBGPIG010000077.1:0-10105 GCA_041484745.1 Nitrospirota bacterium
ATCGCTACGAAACTCGCTATGACAGCTTTTGATCTCAGGATATTATTCATGTTATTTTGTGCCTATTGATTTCCGCTTGAAATCTACGCAATGATATCAAAATGCATTTTTCGTAGGAGGATGGAGTTTATGTTGTTTACCTTCGTTATCAGGCAGAGAGATACACTTCCCTGTTCCAACGCGGGAAAAATCATGTAAATACCACGAAGTATTATCCTGCACGGCCACGGGTGCTCCTGAGGCCGCTATAAGCATATTACAGCATGAGGGCATAGTGGAGGCCATTGCTTAGCCGTCATCGCTTTTTGGCCGCAGTTGCCTCACAGACAAAATTCAAGGTGATAGCGCCTAAAGAACCAGGTGCGACGCCGTTATATTGCAAGGAAGGCGTGTCCTCTCGTGTTATTTGACTCACGACAGTTGATGGTGAATCTCGCTCAGCATATTGCGTGGTATTAAGGAAAGCGACAGTCCTTTTGTCACAGCGAAAAACCACCAGGCTCTTCTCTAACAGGAAGGTCTTTATTGGTTTGGAGTCTGCGACTTCATGAGGGGTCTTGTAGCCCCACTGTGTCCAGGCTTTGACCTTTTGTCCGGTTCTTTGGAGGGACTGTACGTCAACAAACACTTTGGTCTCGTCCGAAGCAGCGACGGACACCCACTCGGCGGCTATGCTGCTTTCAGCGAAAGCACTCAAGAGAATAAAAATGAGAAGCGTGGTTTTGAAGTTCTTATGCATGATAGTCTCCCCCTCTGGAAAGCGTCGTGTCACACAGTTATCAAACATAGAATCCGGCATTATCGCGTTTAGCAATGCACGCGCCGGATCACTTGCAGATTTCTGACAAATATATGCCCAATATAAGAAGATGTCAACGATACGGATGGGGTGGCGAGGGTATTCCAACAAAATCGGAATGGAACTTGACATGTTTTAAAACAATGCAGCTGCAACGGTTTCAGGAAAATATTATTGGTGATATTCATTATAAAGCGGAGAAGAGGATACACCTTGATGCGCGGCTTGTATTAAAACGCATTTATAATGCGCGTAAACGTGAATGCCGCTACCGCACTTCAAATAGATGTACCTTGGGTCTTGAGCTACAGGCGGCTGATTCCAATCTTTATGCCTTAGCAGATGTTTAAGGCTTCCCTCTCTGCGTCTGGTGAGGGCTTGCACACCACATCTCGCATGCCAGGCGGTTTCATTCCGTTATTCCTCCTGCCTCAAAACCCAAGGTAATCTTTTCAGTTCAGTTATTCTTTTTATTCATCACCTCCTGCTGCATTTGGTCATTTCACCAGTCTTCAGGGGAAACGCCAACCGCACACTGCTATTTTTTGCTTACTCCGATCCAGCTCGACTCATAGCCTACTATGGTCTCTTCTTCCAGTTCCTTCGGAGTAGCATGAAGCACGACCAGGTACTGCCTTGATAACCTTGATAAAAAAGAAATACGCGCTTTAAGAGGAAGCACGCGATAGATCCAGGAATCCATAAACAGGGAGCACGATGAAAATTTATTACGCGGTAACATGATTTAAATTTCCTCCATTACTGGTATAAAAAGCAAGTTACATGCCAGGAGAAGAGGGTAAGTGAAAACGATATTGAAAAGCTGTAACCGTGTCGGTATAATAGGCGGAAATGGTTCATGGCAAAAGAGAGGCACAGCCTGAAACCACAGAGGGCACGGAGGCGTGCTCTGTGTTCTCAACTGACATAACCAATAATACAAGACCATTTTTGAAGACATGAAGAATGCAGAAAATGGAATAAATGCTGTAGGATGAGGACACAGAGGGGGGCAGTAAAAAGCCTTAACCATTTCGAGATCTAAAGATCTCTCTGTGTTCTCTGTGGTTAATTGTTGACATTACGATCGCAGACAAAAGGGGGTAGCAAGGAGAATGATGAAGAAAAGTGACGATGAGCAGATCATGCGGGAGTTCGAATTGCGCCAGAGCCGCCAGATCCTCGCTATAGCGGTAGCGCTGTTTCTCGTTTTACTGGTTGCTGTGCTCTATAAGCGGCCTGATCTTTTCGGCGGATTTTCAAAAAGTACTCTCTTTGGAGTGCAGGCTCTGAGTATCGCTGCGTTTATTGGTTTTACCGCCTCTAACTGGAGATGCCCCTCCTGTAATAAATATCTGGGCAGCGATATTCACAAACGTCTATGCAATAAGTGCGGGACCAGATTGAAATAACAGTGTCGTGTGCGCGCCTCCGATTGTCGGTTCTGATGTGTTAAAACCTTCCCGCAACAAATCATACAAGAGAGATAACAATTCAGGTTGAAGGTTATTATAAGACTGAGGGCCGAAGGATTCCCTTGTGTGATTGAACACAATTGTTATCTTTCCCCTTCAGTCTTCGACCTTCGGTCCATCAACCTGAATTTTCAACGCCTCTCTGCCCGCACTGCTCCGGATATCCGACTCTGACACTGCATTACCGGCCACAGCATTTTTTGTACTTCTTATTGCTGCCACAGATGCACGGGTCATTGCGGCCGGTTTTGGGAATGGCGCGGACCACCTGTTTGGGCGGCACGTTTTTCCCGCTCACAAAGTACCACGCATCGCCTTCTTTTTTAAACGTAGACAATTCGTGGTGTACTTTTTTTATACCCTGCTCCGTATAGAGCGCGATAAATTCCACCTCGCCCTCGCGGTCTTCCGGTCCGCCGTCAGTCTTGCGCACTATCTCAAACTTTTGCCATTCAGCGCTTTCCGCCCAGGCGCGGCTGCTTTTTTCGTCATAGTCCGCCCGGTGTTCAGTATGCAGAGAGGTGAAGATATACTCTATCTCCTTCTTGACGTAGGCGCTGTATCGCGAGCGCATGAGCTGTTCTGCCGTCTTTGCCGACTGCTCACCCCGTATCAAGGGTCGACAGCATACGTCATAGGGAACTCCGGAACCGCATGGACATATATCCATAGATAACTCCTTATAAAAAGTTTTCACAACTATAGGAACCGAACACCCGTGACCATGGCAGTTTTGAAAATGGTCTTCCTGCTGTCGTTTGCAGTGCGATGACCAACCCGATCAATGCACAATAAAAAAGGACCTGCGAGCTTAGGTCCTTTCGATTTTTCAGCATGCCCTCCGGCATAGGTATCTGCTTACCAGAAACGCACGTTAGACGAAAATACTTACACCTCTTTGTGTGGCCTGGGAAACCGCTTTTGAATTTTTTTCCAGCATATCAGCCACCGCCTGGTCCGCTTGAGCAGCCTGCTTAATTACCTGCATCTCGATTGCGTTCTGCACATTGAGTTGGCTGTTTTGCAAGGCGGCGCTTATTGCGCTTATATCAGACATATCCATTTTCTCCTTGTATTAATTATAAACCATCCCCCGATTGAAAACAAGCCCATAAATCAGCAAATCCTGCGTCTTGTAAAGGTGAATTTTGGTGCGTTCGTAAAAAGTCATTATCTCCCGCGGAGACGGAGCCTGCCCGTGCGAAGGCGCGGCCATAAACGGAGACACGGAGAAAAGCACCTTACAATAATATGGATTTGTTCTGCGTGTTTCCCTAACTGGCCGCTTTTCTTTTGTGAAGGCAACGGTGCCTCGGCGGATAAATTCGACTTTTTGCGGGTCCGTCAATTGTTATGAGGATTTCACGAAAAAGGAGGCGTGATTGGAGGTAAACACGGGGGGGTCATTTTTCAGGATCCTTGCAACAGCGCTCCGTCGTTTGAATTCATTCTCCAGGAACTGCCGCACCAGTCTCCGGTCCCAGCCCCGGGGATGGTGAAAGCCGGTATAGAGGGAAAGGTCCCCCTCGTAGAATTGTTCGGTCTTATACTCCCCGGCTTCCTGACCGCAGACCGGCATATTGAATAGTGCGAGGTTCAGAAACGTAATGGCCTCCGCGTGCCTGACCGTAAACTCGAGTGTCTTCCGGGCTTCCCTCACGGTCTCCGCCGGCGTGCCGAACAAAAGATAGACGTAGGTGGCGATCCCCGCTGTATGCAGATTGTTCAAGACCTGCGATGCCGTCGAAAGATCGATCCCCTTCCGCATCCGGTCGAGCACTCCCTGGTCTCCTGATTCCAGGCCGAGCTTGAGCATCACGCATCCCGAGCGTTTAAGCGCAATGCAATAATCGATATCAGTCAGGTCATTGTTGATCCGCGCGAACCCATACCAGGGGACTCCAAGCGGTCTATCCGCGAGGCCGTGCATGAGTGCGGGGCTCACGGAGTTATCGAGTAGATGGACAAGGACCGGCTTTGTTTTTGCGACAAGGGCGTTGAGATCAGCCATCGCCCGTTCCGCGGGAACAGGGATATAAGGATTGTCCTCGGCTGTTTCAGGACAAAAGGAACATTTGTTCCAGTAACAGCCGCTCGATCCGCTGTACGGAAGGATGAACCCCGGAGAAAGATAACCATTCATCCGCAGGGTATCGTAATCCGGCGCGTAGTGATCTTGTCTCACCCCTTGAACACCAAGCAGGTCGAGCAGGGGCCCCTCTCCCGGGCCGGCAATCAGGTGGTCCACCGGATTACCAAAGGGATTTTTCCACCCCGGCCTCTTCATCCATGAACTCACAAGCCCGCCTCCGAGGACAACCTTCACCCCAGGGAACTTTTTTCTGATATAGCCGATCATGGCGAAGGTGCAGAGTGCCTGACTCAGGTAGTTCAGCGAAAAGCCGACGACCGAGAAAAGACCCTCCTCACAGATTTCAGGCAGCCGCTTGCTGAACCAGGGATAAAATGGATTCTCCTCCGGATGTTCCGCGGCAACGAGGAGATCCTCGCTTCGCACAGGAGATAGTTGCCGGTGATGATAGTCCGCCAGACCAAGGACTGCGCTTTGTTCCTTGACAGAAGCCGCAAGCACGCGCTGCACATCTCTGACTGCGCGGCTGTATTTGTCAGCTGACTGATATGTGTTGGGATCCCTCAGCGCGGCGATGTTCGCGGAGATGTTTTTGACCGCCCTTCGTGTCCAGGTATCGGATGCGCAAACCGGCTGCCGCAGAAGATGGAGCAGGCCTTCAAGATTCGCGTCCAGGATACGGCAAGAGATGTTGTGCGCATTCAGCGCGCCCGCAAGTTTCGCCATACCTGCCGGCGGCTCGCAGGGTTTTGCGACAGGAGGGAAGATGAGGAGCATGGGACATTATGCCGGATGCGGGATGGGATGGCAAGAGCATTCGGAGGAGGTACCTAGTTCAACGTTCAAGGTATCGGACTCGAGGGTGAACAGCAGGAAGATTGAAGCCCTGGTATCTATCGACGCGAAAGAGGCATTGGTCCGAACTCGCGCCGGATACTTGTCAAACTGCGGCGGCAAACTCTTTCAGCGGTCTCTCTGGGCCGTTGGCCTACCGAAACGATCGCCGTTTTGTTTCCAACTCCCCGATGATCCGCGCGCAAACTTCTTCGTGGGTAAGATCGATGCACTCGATGGTGATGTCGGCATACTTCCGGTACAGGGCAAACCGTTCCGCGAACAGGTCATCTACCGTCTGGTCCGGGCGTTTTGCGAGGCCCCGTGTGTCGTAATCATGCACCCTCGCTTTCAGGGTGGCCATGTCTACATGCAGAAACACGACCGTGCCCCCGGACTTCAAATGGGCCATGGCCGCATCACTGTACACGGCGCTGCCGCCGGTGGCGATGACATGATCGCGGCTATCGAGTGCGAGCAAGATCTTTTCCTCGATCGCCCGCAGCATCATGTACCCTTCCCGGTCGACAATATTCTGCAATGAGCGACCCTGGTGCGTCTGGATCAGAACATCGGTATCAACGAAATTGCGCGCTGTCAGTTTGGCCAGAATCACGCCGACAGTGCTCTTGCCCGAGCCGGGCATGCCGATCAAAACGATATTGGTAGGATTGTTCATCATGCATCCTCATAGCGCGGCTTTCAGCCGCAGCCAATGCAAAATGTAAAGAATCTGTTCACGCCAAAAGCAAGGCGTCTCGCGCAGAGCCGCTGAGCTCGCAGAGAAAAATATTAGGAATAGATCTAGATTTCAACTCGTTCCCGGCGTCTCTGCGCCTCAGCGCGAAAATGCTTTTCTATTTTGACGTGTTAGAACAAAAACATAAGACCGCCTTCACGCGCGGGCAGGCTGCGCCCCCTGCTCCAATCGCCGCATCTCCTTCCGCATCTCTTCCTTTTTGTCCCTCATGAACACAATGATCACCGTACCGACCATGAGCAGTATCCCCGCGGTGATGAAGGAAACAGCAAAGGTCCCGGTACGCGCCAGGAGCACTTCAGAGGCCCTCCCCATCACCAGTCCGCCGAAACCCCAGGCTGTGAACAGGACGCCATAATTCACCCCAAAGTGCTTCATTCCCCACAAATCTTTGGTAAAGGATGGAAACAGCGCCAGATTCGCGCCGTAGTTGAACCCGATAAGCGTGGCAAGAAGGATCAGCATCACGGGGTTCGTTGATGCGGAGCCCGTGACAGGAACAGCGATGAACATGAGCAGGGCCTGAAGCGAGAACAGGGTGAGCAGCGTCCGCTTCCTGCCGATCTTGTCCGAGACCATGCCTGCCGCGATCCGTCCGCCTGCGTTGCCGACGGCAAGGATTGCTACGGCCAGAAATGCGTTCTGACCCATGCTCGCCTTGGCCATGCCTGCCACGCTGCCGATGACCATCAACCCGGCGCCCGCACCGATGAAATAGAGGATCCAGAGCAGCCAGAAGAACGAGGTTTTGATCAGATCCATCGGATGTGCATTGATGTCCTGGAACTTTGTCCTCGCCATATGGTTTTCCGGTGACCGCTTGCGCTCAAACAAGCCGGCCGGCACATACCCTTCCGGAGGGTTCTTCAGGAACATCGCCAGAATGCTGACGACCGCAAAGAAGGCAATGCCGAAGAACAGCATCGATCCCTGGATCCCCTGCGTGCGAAGAAGATACTGCGCCAGCGGCGCGATATAGACGGAGGCCAGGCCGAAGCCGGCGACCACGATTCCGCTGATCCTTCCGGTCCTGCTCGGATGAAACCATTTAAGAGCAGCCGGAGTTGCCGCCGAGTACCCGAAGGCGATCCCGGCGCCGGCCAGCACGCCGAATCCCAGGACCCAGCTGAGATAGGCCGTGGTCTGCGAAATCCAGATGAATCCCGCGCCTACCAGGACCCCGCCGATGAAGGCAGTGATGCGCGGTCCGAACCTGTCTTGAATCTTGCCTGCCGCAATCATCATACATGCAAATACAATACAACAGACGGCATAGGGGTCATTTAGCGATGAGGGCTCCCACTGAAAAGCATTGGGACCGCCGGCTTGAATGGACTGTTTGATCGCTCCCTTGAAAATGCTCCAGGTATACAGGACGCCCAGGGCCAGATTGATTCCTGTTCCCGCCATGGTAACAAATATTCCTGTCTTGCCGACACGCTCTGCCATAGTCCCTCCCCTGCTGAAACAAACTGAACGTTTATGCAGCCTCCATCGAATTACTCTCCAGCCGGCCTCTCGATCATGATTTCAAGTGTAGCATAAAAAGGGAAAAGAAGAAGGGGCGCAACGAGTTGAAAAAATCGGGGAGATTGTTCGGGGTCTTGAGGATAGCGCCGGAGTTTCCATTTCATTCGGTGGGCCAAGCCGCAGTTCTCCGTGTCTCCGCGCCTCCGCGGTAGATTATGACTATAATATCGAATGTATCAAGGATTCAGCGCATCCACAAGTATCCCTTCACGGAAAACAAGCAGCCGATCAGCGAGCCGTTCCGCCTGGTCCCGGTCATGGGTCGCCATGACGACCATGGAGCGGCTTTCCTTTTTCATTTTTTGAATGATTGATTCGATGATCTCCGTATTTTCCTGGTCGATGGAGGCGGTGGGCTCGTCAAGGAAAAGGACCTCGGGCTCCAGGACCAGCGCGCGGGCGATGCCGAGCCGCTGGGTCTCTCCGCTGGAGAGTGTGCGGGCATGCTGGTCTCTTTTGTGTTCAAGGCCGGCAGTAGCGAGCGCCCCCATGACCCTGTGCTCTATCGCGGCGTGAGAAAGCCCCCGTATCTTGAGGCCATAGGCAATGTTCTTGTACACCGTCGTATTGAAAACGCCGGTGCGGGGAAGCACCAGCGTCATCCGTCGTTTGAGCGAGATGTCCCGGGCAAGCGATGTGTCGTTGTCCAGGTACGCGATCTCGCCGCTGTCCTGCTGCTCAAGCAGGGCGCAGATCCTGAGGAACGTGGACTTGCCGCTGCCGTTCGGGCCCATCAGCACATACGTTCCGGTCTCCTCGAAGACAGCGGAACAGTCCGCGAGGATTGTTCTGCCTCCATAGGCCTTGGCGATATGAGAGACACTCAGCTTCATACGCTCGATACCGACCCCTTTCTCTGTACTGCGTGAAGCACGGCATTCACGAGAAACGACAGCGTGAGAAGGATGATACCCAGTGCAAGGGCGAGTTCAAAGTTTCCCTTGTCCGTCTCAAGAGCGATCGTCGTAGTCATGACCCGCGTGTAGCCGGCGATATTACCGCCCACGATCAGGATTGAACCGACCTCGGCCATGACCCTTCCAAATCCGGCGATGATCGCGGAAAGGATCCCGTACCTCGCCTCATGAATGACCGCCAGCGTCTCCTGCCTGGATGTCGCACCGAGCGTACGCGCGGCCTGCCTGATAAGGGGATCAACATTCACGATCGCCGAGTGGCAGAGCGCGGTCACGATGGGTATTGCCAGGATGGTCTGGGCGATGATCATTGCCGACGGCGAGTAGAGCAGCCCCAGGAACCCGAGCGGCCCTTTACGCGAAAGGAGGAGATAGACGAAGAGTCCGACGACAACCGGCGGCAGGCCCATAAGCGTGTTCATGGCGCTGATGGCAAGATCGCGGCCGGGGAACCGTTTCAGGCCGAGCAGCGCTCCGAGAGGAAGCCCTAGCAGTGTCGCGATCACCAGGGCAAGGCCGGACACCTTGAGAGACAGGAGTATAATGCCGAAAAGCTCGGGATTGAGATGAAGGATCAGTGAGAATGCCTGGGTGAAGCCATTCAGGATAGAGTCCATAATGTTCAGAAAATATCGATCTCCAAATCCCCAATCACAAATAATACCCGAATTCAAAATACAAATTTCCAAAACGTTTCAGGTTTGGTCTTCGTGATTGTAATTTATTTGCGATTTGGCGCTTGTGATTTTTGTGCTGTTTTCTCACCAAGCTCACTTCGCGTTCGGTACGAACAGTGGGTTCCCGTTCTTGTCCTTGAACGCTGCGACTGCGTCCTGACCATCTTTGGAAATGATCCAGTTCACGAACTCCATGGCTTCCTTGAATTTTACCGTTTTGAATTTCTCCGGGTTTACGGCCATGATCCCATACTGATTGAAGAGCGTCGGGTCGCCTTCGAGCACGACGGTCATATCAAGCTTATCCTTGTCCCGGGTGGAGAGCCAAGTGCCCCGGTCGGTGAGCGTGTAGGCCCGCTTCTCGTCAGCGATGCGCTGGGTCTTTTCCATGCCCTGGCCGACTTCAAGATACCATTTCTGGCCGGTTGGTTCAATCCCCGCTTTTTTCCAAATCGAGAGCTCCTTGGTGTGGGTGCCGGATTTGTCGCCGCGAGAAACAAAGAGCGCGCTCGTTTCGGCGATTTTTTTGAAAGAATCGGTCGCCGATTTCATCCCGTTGATCTTTACGGGATCGTTCGCGGGACCGATGATAACAAAATCATTATACATCACGTCATGCCGGTTGACGAAGAAGCCCTCCTCAACGGCCTTCAGCTCCTGGTCTTTCGCGTGGACAAAGACCACGTCGGCATCTCCGCGTTTGCCGATCTCGATCGAAGCGCCGGTGCCTACGGCGACGACGTCGATCTTGATGCCGGTCTTTTTCTCGAAGATGGGCAGCAAATAGTCAAAGAGCCCGGAATTCTGCGTACTGGTCGTGGACGCCATGCGGATGCGCGTCTCGGCAAAGACCGCCGTAGCAATGACCGTTAAGAGCAATGCCAAAATCGAAATCCTTTTCATAGCAATATCCTCCTTCCTTACCCAGACAAGCCGGAACCAAAAGATTACAGCTAAAAGCGTCTCTCGCAAAGCCGCAATGGCCTATGAAAGAAAAGCGGCCACTTAGGGAATCACGCCA
>JBGPIG010000078.1:0-10081 GCA_041484745.1 Nitrospirota bacterium
GACATCTCCTCCCGCATTACTGCGGCAGTATGGCCTATAGGAGAATAAAATTTCAAATCGATAAATTGCATTTTGGAATGAAAGTGCATAAGTTTCTATATGTTACAGTGCTTCGCTAATTCAACGTTGGGACACTAATGACACAAAACAATAATTTAAAACGGTTAGAGTCATCACCAAATTGGTGAGGGTTTTCCCACACACGTGTGCTTGTTTTTTTGTGATTTATGTGCATTTTGTGGTAAAACTGCTTTTATTAGTATTATAGGCTAACGGCCTGGTTAGAAACAGCCGGACCTTCCAGTTCTCCGGCGGTGTCGTTCCTGAAGCTGCCACTAGCAGGAACACCCCCGAGCTGCATTTTTATTTCCCTTCCTCTGTACGTCTGTACGTCAAGCCCGTAGTGCGCTGCTCGTTGCCCCATTCCAAAATAACCTTACTTCAAAATGAACCGTTCAATTTGAGCGTAAACTGGTCACCCGCATCATTCCTTCCTTCATAATGCACGGATAATTCAGGCATAATTGATAACAAAAGAATGGTATCGGTCTTGCAATATGCCTGATAAGAATCAACCTATTGTGTCGAAAGGATCGGCATATGCAATACGTGTTACCCTGTCTCGTTTCATTCCTGCTCACCCTATGCCTCACGCCGATCGTCATTCGTCTTGCAACGGCATGCAGATGTCTCGACATGCCGGGCCGTCGTCACGTCCACAAGAAGCCCACGCCCCGATGGGGTGGTTTGGCGTTTTATCTGGGCGTGCTTCCGGTCTTGTTCGCCTTGAAGGAGGGCAGCGCAATGTCGTCTTACATTGCGGCGTCCTTTTTGCTGGTGGGCATCGGAATAATCGACGACCGCTATGGGCTGGGATGGAAAATAAAGTTCGCCGGCAATATTGCGGCCGCCACGATAGTCATATTCGGCGGTAATACCGTGGTCCGGGACATCGGGACGTACGGCGCGATGGGGAGCCTGGAACTGGGCCGGCTTAGCGTCCCTTTTACCTATTTCGGCATTGTCGGCGTTACCAACGCGATCAATCTTCTCGACGGGCTTAATGGTCTCGCGGGCGGCGTTTCGCTCCTCGGCTTTTTGTTTCTGGGAATCGCCGCGCTTCTCGCCGGCAACATTCCGGTGGCCCTGATCTGCTTCGCCTTCGTAGGCGCGCTTGCCGCCTTTCTGGTGTTCAATTTCCCACGGGCCAGGACATTCATGGGGGATTCCGGGAGCATGTTCCTCGGTTTCTCCCTCGCTGTTTTCTCCGTTCACCTTACGCAGGACGCGCGGTTTCCCGTGGAACCCATGTATCCGATCCTTGTGCTGATGCTGCCCATCTTCGACGCCCTGCGAGTCATGATCATCAGGATCCTGAGGCGGAAAAATCCGTTCAAGGCCGACAAGGGGCATCTCCATCATCTGCTCGTGAGGACGCGGATGTCTTCAACGACCGCCGTTGTCCTCCTCTGGGGCTTTACGATCGCGTCCGGCATAAACGGCCTGGTTATGCTGAACAAAACATCGATGCCGTTTCTCGTGACGGCGCTTTATGGCGCCCTGTTCCTGGGTCTATTTACTGAAACGCTTGTCCTGAGGAAGGCCCGGAAGCGGCATGGAGCGGTTGGTTTCCCGCTCACGTCCAGTCGGCCATATGGGTATGCCGGGATCAGAAGAAGTATGCTCTCTCCGGATGCTCCTCTTGTGCATGCAAGCGTGAGAAGTTTCAAGGGCCATCCCTTTAATTTGAGCTTGCCCGGCGAAGGGCCGCACACACTTGCGGGTGAGGGTCCCGCCATGGCAAAAAGCCAAAACCATTCAGCTTGGATGGCAGAGCGTTTTGGTAAGGTTATTCTTTGAAGCCCGACGACAAAGCCCCCCCTGTTGTGATAAGCAAGCTTCCGGGTCGCAACGATAGGGAACCCAACTTCCTTACTTATAATCAAGAACTGGTTTTTTGATCGATTATGAACAAGATTCTTAAGTCAACGCGGCCATCTCGCCACTTTCCAGAATCCCCTGTATCACCTGAATTTGCAGCTTATTTGCTTGCATATCCCTTTCTTGCCCTGAACGAAATTCCCGACCTGTCTAAGACCACGTCCGCTCGCCGTGATTGTGAAACATCCTGACGGATTTTTGTTCTTATTCTCAATCCTCATGATTGGCGTTGTTCATGGCTGCTCAACGGCGCATCTTACCCGCTCGCAGGGGAGATGATCCAAAATAAATCATGCAAAACAAGGTGTTTGAATTAATTTAACCATATGGGTAAATCCGGGGTCTAAGTGGTAATATGATAGAGAGTGAGTTTGCAGTGTCAGGAAGGAGATAACAATGACAACGTTCCTTTATAGGGTCTTTATATTCATTGTAAACGGTTTGCTCCTGATGTCCGGTCCGGCGATGGCGCAGTCAGAGAATATGATAGCCGAAAAACCGCCGATAGCACAGCCTCTTGTTCGTGAAGGCGATTATGCCGTTAAATTGGCGGAGGCGCTTAAACTCGGCACGGTATCAAGTGAAACTGAAGCCGAGAGTTTATTGGGCTCTGTCGGTATTGAACCCCGGAATGGGTGGATTGCCGACTACCCCGTTACACCGGATATCCTTGGAGAATTGCAGGCCGCCGTCGCCGAAGCGGCGAATGCGGGCAAATTAGGGATGGGGAAAGATGCGGCATTGAAAGCTGCGCAGGACGTGACCTATGGGTATGATTTATCGGTTAAGGCGAATGCGCCGGCGCAGCGGGGAAGCGCTTCACCCGGAACGAATTATCCCGAATCTCCCGTCATTAATAATTATTATTATGATGAGGGACCGCCTGTGGTCACCTACTATTCTCCGCCGCCTGATTATGCCTACATGTATACGTGGGTCCCTTATCCGTTTTGGTGGTGGAGTTTCTGGTACCCTGGATACTTCATACTGGGGGACTTTCAGGTCAGAGTGCATGGGCACGGTGAACATGAGCACGGTGAGCATGGGAGATTTATCAGTAATCACTTCCGCGATGCCAGAACAGGCGGAATTTCCAGGATCGACCCCGCCAACAGATCCCGCGGCGGGACAGTTGTCGGTAGAGAAGGCGCAGGAATGCCCAGTCCTTCGGCGCGGCGTGGGGCGCAAGCTATTCTCGAGAGAAGCCAGGGACGCGCATCGACGGGGACCAGCAGGGTTTTTCGAGGTTATGGAGAAAGACCATCCGCCGGAACTCGTCCAAGCGCATTTGAGCACTCGCGGAACGGCCGGTATGAGCGGGCCGCGAGCGACCGCGGATTCCTCAGCCGGTCCAATGCGGGCCGCATCACTGACGGAGGCCGTGGCGAGCAGGGAGTTTCCCGCAGTGTTCCCCGCCGTGATAAAAAAACCGGTCCCGGCGGTGATCAAGAAGGATTTCATGGTGGGGGGCGTCGTTAAGGGAAAAACGCTGCATTACCTGAGTGCGCCTCGCCTGCTTTCGGCTGTATCGTGTTATTGGGGATCATCATAAGAACACTAAGAGATGGAGGAAGAGCCCATGAATAGAGATATCACAACGTCGATAAATTCTTATCTTTACCGTGTCGTTTTAGCGGCCTTTACAGCCGTAATTATCGCGACTGGTTTCAGTTTTATTGCGTTTGCTCAGGATAGGGACCGGAAGACGTTCACGTCTCCTGAAGCTGCCTTCAGCGCGCTCCTCGGGGCCGCTAAGAACAATGATACCAGGGAATTACTGTCCATCTTCGGACCTTCGGGCAAGGACATTATATCCTCGGGTGATGCGGTAGCCGACAAGGAGGCCCGCGAACGTTTCGTCAAATCCGCCGGGGATGCTGTGAAGTTTTCAACAGTAGACGATTCGACAGTGCTTGCCGTTATCGGGAAAAACGAGTGGTCTTTCCCCATCCCGCTTGTGAAGTCGCCGCAGGGGTGGCTCTTCTTCACCGAAGACGGAAAGGAAGAGATCATAAATCGGAGGATAGGAAGGAACGAATTAAGCGCCATCCAGGTTGCCCTGGCATATGTGGACGGGCAATATGAATATGCCGGCAAGGACCGAGATGGCGACGGGGTATTGCAATACGCGAAGAAATTTGTGAGCCGCGCGGGCAAGAAGGATGGCTTGTACTGGGAGGCTGCGCCAGGCGAGGAGGCGAGTCCCCTGGGGCCGCTGTTTGTCCGCGCAACAGAGGAGGGATACACCTTTAACAAAAAAGGCGAGAAGTCCGTGCCATACCACGGGTACTATTTCAAGATCCTGAAAAGTCAGGGCAGCAATGCTCCCGGCGGTGAACTCGACTACACAATCAGCAACAGGATGGTCGCTGGATTCGGACTGGTGGCCTATCCTGCCGAGTACGTGGTATCAGGGATCATGACCCTTATCGTGAACCAGCAGGGTATTGTGTATGAGAAGGACCTGGGGCCAAAGACGGAAGAGTTTGCAAAGGCAATGACGAAGTATGACCCTGACAAAACATGGAAAAAGGAAGAATGGACGCCTGACGCCTTGTCGAGTGCTGTTGTGCATACGCAATGAGCAGGGGCTTGTGAAGATTCTTTCATGATCATCAATAGAGGCTATGCAATTTTAATTGCTTCTCTTTCTATCTTCAAAAAAGGGTCAGGAGGGCGAACAGCATAGTGATGAAAATCAGATCGTCGAGACAACGTCCAGGCATCCCCGAAACAGGTCAAGCCGGTCGGCGGCATGATGTGCGCGGGCTTTTAATCCTGACAGTGTTCTCTCTCTTCTTACTCCCTTCGTGCATTGCGTATGCGCCGGTTCCCGCTCCGGTAGTCTACCGGGTAAGTTCATACAAGATCGCATGGGAGAACGCCCTAAGAGCGGCGGAGGAGGTCGGCATTCGGATAACATCTGCTGACGAAGCCTCTGGTACGATCGAGGGCCAAGCAGATCGAACCGCCGTCACTATCCGCGTCAAAAGACAACCTGAGGAGAGGATCAGGCTCGAAGTGAGCCTCAGCGGCCCTTCGAGAGATTCATACATCGCAGATGAGTTTCATCGGGCATATGAGAGAAGGGTGGGGAGAAGATAGACGGTATCCGCTCTTTAATGCTCTAACAGGCTGTTGAAAAATCATTCTAAGGTGTCATCCTGAACGAAGTGAAGGATCTCAAGTCTCTGGAAAAGCGAGATTCTTCGCTGCGATCAGAAAGACAATTTCAGTGTTTTTCGACTTTTTCAACAGCCTGCTAATAATCAGGGGGGCAAGGTATGAAGCGCATTCTCATAGGAGCCATCTCGGTACTGCTGCTGGTCACGACGGGCAGCGGCGTTGCACGTGCCGAAGCGGGCAAAGGGGTCGAAGCGGGCGTCCAGATGTGGGTAAACGAGTGGACACACACCGTGCCGGGAGCGGGAAGTATTACATCGGACGCTACTGTTCTCTTCGGCCCGGCGATCGAGGTGAAGTTT
Source organism: Nitrospirota bacterium (assembly GCA_041484745.1). Lineage (GTDB taxonomy): Bacteria > Nitrospirota > UBA9217 > UBA9217 > UBA9217 > JALNZF01. The sequence continues at coordinate 5,427 of JBGPIG010000078.1, forward strand.
CGTAATAACGTTTTTGTAAACGCGTCATATCTTTTTTCCGTGTCCGATTATACGTTCTCCAGCGATATTGTTTACAATGACGAACGTCAGGATGCAAACGCGGCAATCGGTTACATGATCGTTCCCGAGTTCGGCGTGTTGGCCGGATACAAAAACTCTTCATTTAAAGAAAAGGAAACAGGAATCAAAGATACGGTGTACGGACCACTCGTCGGTATGATTGTAATCGCCCCGATGTACGTAAATGCCTCATTCTACGGTAAACTGGACTATCTCTTTACCCGATTCAAACAAAATGACGCCTTGGGCGGCTTTCAAGAAGACAGCCCCGGCTGTACACTCGAACTCGGATTCAAGTTTGACTTCACCAGGGAATTCTACGGAACGTTGGGATACAGGTACGAAACAAACACGGGAAGCAAGTCAAATATCGAGGATTCCTTCTCCGGTCTCATCTTCGGTGCAATGTTCGCTTTTTAGTGATCAACCGGGACGCGTACCTTTGGGAACCGATGAGGAGAACTGCCGTGTCACCTATAAGTGACTTGCAAGAGAGGTGCAAGAGCCCCACGATTCACACCTGTCGTGTCGGTGATTTCGATCAGCCCCGGTGAAACCGCCCCCAAATCCTCCAATATACGAACCTGGAAGTCGGCCAGACCCAAACGCTGCGCCTCCCGCATCAACGAAATCACATCAATGGAAACGTGGTCACCGAAGTCGGCTTGAGAAATCGGAGGGGTGATCGTGGTGGTGGCCAACGCTGGTTGGAGAGTCCGGTCAAAATCCGTATCGACCAAGGTCGGCGCTTGAACGGAAACAAGGTCGATACGAATTGGAATCGTGCCGGTCAGCGGTTGCGGGGAAATGCTGATTACTACTATATCGAGGGTTGCGGACAGAATAACGGCGTTACCCGGGACACCACCTGCGCCTGTTAAGGGGAAGTCCAGGAAGGTGCGGGATTCCACTTGAGTGCCGGGATTTATACCGGCAAACACACTTTGTACACTGGAAGTCATGCCCTGTGTTACCGTGAATAGACCCGTCAGGGGATCCCGCTCGATATCACCGTCAAACGTCGGGTCGCTGATAATCTGTGTAACAATTGGCGGAGGTGCGCTGTTGCCGCCACCACCGCCACAGCCTGTCAGGGCAAGGTTTATGAACACTATTGCTGCCGCCAGGATCGTCCTTTTCATATTTGCCCCCGTCTTTGTTCATGCCTGTCAAAGACCTAAAGAGGGTCCGTATTAAGTTTACTACAAATGTGACGGTAATAAAAGCATCAGTTTCTTCAGGAACTCTGATATTACGAGACGGATTGGAGGACCTTCCGGAATACGTCAAGAGACTGCGCGCCGACAATGGATTTTTTGTCATCGATGAAGAATGTGGGAACGCCTGTCACGCCAAGACGGGCAGCATCTTTCTTCGCCTCCTCGATCATCGGCGCGAACTTCCCGCTATTAACAGCACTCACCATCAAGTCAGCGTCGATCCCAATGCCGCTTGCGATTATTCTGAGGACATCAAGGTCGCCGATATCGAGACCGTGAGAAAAGTAGCCGGCAAAAACAGCTTCGTGAAACGCATGGAATTTCCCCTGTTCCCTGGCGAATTCCGCCGCCAGGAGGGCCAGGCGGGAATTGGAAAGGAGGGGTCTGTCCACGAAGGCAATCCCGAAGGGCGCACCCATGGTGCGAAGGTGCTCCATCATGCGCTTGATGTCCTCAGCCCGGAACCTTGATGCCATGAGGGTGCCTTCCGGAGGCGTCTCAGGATGGATCTCCAGACCCTGCCAGGTGACCTGGAGGTCAAATTCCTGCTTGAGTTTTTCGACGATGCCATCGCCGATGTAGCAGAAGGGTCAGATGTAATCGGAAAAGACCTGCATGCGTATGGACATGAGAACACCCCCGTTTCTCTGGAAAACGAAGTGCCTGAAGCTTTAGCTCAATAATCCTAAAAACGGCAGTTGGCCACAGAAGGCACAAAATTCACAGAGAAGAAACAACATCTTAACGACAAAAACATAGTCGCCTGCTGGGTGAAGCTATTTCACCAAAGTACTGCTCGCTATATTTTGTGTTTTATGTGCTTTTTGCCTGCGCCCAGCGTTTACGAGTTGAACCGAGGGTGCAGGGTGTGGCTGAACTGCTCTTTGTAGGATAATAGCACAGTATCATCACATTTTGAAAAGGCATGTACATCGGATTCTCGTTACTGTTTGCCGCGGGTATCGATCGGATACTCAGGTTTTTTTGGCAGTCGATAAAGCTTTGCCGACACGTTCGCCGATACCGTAATAAGCGCCCTCCCCGGGATCAAAAATAAGCGGGTTGACCTTCAGGATGTCCGTCAGGCCGTGTTCGCCAAGCACCGACTCTTCGGCCTTAACGTCCATGATCTCGCCGATAAATTGCGTATGGAGCCCGATCTCCAGCGTGTGGAGCACCCTGCATTCAATCACAACAGGAAATTCTTTTATGTACGGGGCATCGACGAGATCGCTTCGAACGGGGGTCAGTTTGGTCATCGCAAACTTATCCACATTTCTTCCCGAAGTCGCGCCGGCATAGTCCACTTCCTTCACCAGTGCCGCTGAGGGGATGTTAATAGAGTACGCTTTGCGCTCCATGATGCACCCATACGTATAGGTTGCCTTGCGCAGGGAAATAGTCACACAAGGCGGTTGTGAGCAGCAGATTCCGCCCCATGCGATAACCATGATGTTTGGTTTACCCTGTGAATCGTAACTTCCGACAACCCAGACAGGCGTTGGTTGAGCAAGTGTTTTAGCGCCAAGCGATTTTTTCATAGTTGCCTCCCTATACTGTAATGGTGATGACGCCTCCTCCCAAAAAGATGAGGAGCCGTGAGCAGAATTCCATGCGGAATTTCCTTTTTTATTGTCTGGTTTTGCTTCTTGGTAACCGGCCATCCGTTCTCATGAAGTGATTTCATATAGGGATTATATCAGGCAGCGGGGACTAATGAAAGTAGAAATATATTCCTATGGTTAGCTCTCGTTAAGGACATTGCTATTTTGGTTTGACATATATGCACCGAAGGATTGTATTTGCTTTCTCTTTCTGCTAGCATTGATCATAGGTTGTACGAATAAATCGAAAGGGAGGTATGAGTATGAGAAAAAGCTTGGCCGGTATGTTCTTCGGGTTTATCTTTATTGCAGCGCTGGTCTCGAATGCGCAGGCACAGATGTGCGGCTGCATGGGCGAAAAAGACGAGGGCATGCAAAAAGGCAGCATGATGGGAGGAATGGGACACCAGGGCATGGGCATGATGCACGGCATGGGCGGCATGCAGGGCGGCGGAATGATGATGGATGATGACCATCCCATGTGGAAACACCTCATGGGTCTCGGACTCGATGATAAACAGAAAGATGCGCTCAAGGCGCTTCGCAGCAAGACGATGAAGGACATGGTAAAGAGGCAGGCGGACAAACAGATCGCCGGCATCGAGCTGAAAGACCTCCTCGACAAGGACCCGGTGGACATGAAGTCAGTGGAGGCTTCGATGAGAAAGAACGAGTCTCTCAAAACGGAGATGTTTCTTGCTCATATCAAAGCACATGAAGAGATGAAGTCCATACTGACGCCCGATCAGAGGAAACGGCTGAAGGAGATGATGGCGCCGGGTCGCGACGCAGGCTGCGGCATGATGGGCGGCGGGGCGGAACACAAGGACATGCCGATGCCCGGGCACGAGCACATGCACTGAGAGGCCGCGGATACCGTGCGAAGAGAAGGATAGTTCCGGAGGGACTAAGGAGAGCATTAAACATGCGCACCATTGTTCGTATTTCACTGTTGGTTGTGTTTCTGGGTCTATCGGGTACAGCACTCTTCGCTCTGGATAAGCAAGACACGCTGAAAGGCGCCGGCATACCGGAGTCTGCCGTTAACAGTGCCAAGACAGCCATATTGATCACTCCGGAGCTTACTATTAATAGCGCGAGAACAGCGGTACTCATCATGGACTATCAGAATGAGATCGTAAGCATGCTGCCTGAGAATGTGCAGGCACTCCTATTGGACAGAGCAAGCGCAATACTTAAGAAGGCGCGGCAGGACCACCTGCCCATTATCTATATCGTTGTACGTTTTCGTGATGGTTACCCTGAGATCAATCCGCACAACAAACTTTTTAGCAGTTTAAAAGAATCGGGACGCCTCCGTGAAGGTACATCCGGATCCGAAATCCATGACGGGGTAGCACCGCGGCCGGAAGATATTGTAGTCACGAAGCGCCGTGTTGGAGCTTTTTCCACTACCGAATTGGAAACGATTCTGCGCGCAAAAAATATCAACACGCTCGTATTATTCGGCATCTCGACGAGCGGAGTAGTCCTTTCCACTATACGCTGGGCCGCTGATATGGATTACTCACTCGTGGTCGTATCAGATGCCTGCGCGGACCGAGATGCAGAAGTGAATCGCGTATTGATGGATAGGGTTTTCCCCTGGCAGGCTACTGTCGTGACCACCCGGGAATTACTCAACGCTATCGGAGCTAAAGACATGAAGTGATGAATTGTGTATGGTAAGTAAAGGTTGCCTATCTATTGTCCTGCCTCACAAAATTAATCAAGGCGGCCTCGTACTGAGGCCGCCTTGCATTCTCCGCTA
>JBGPIG010000079.1:0-10038 GCA_041484745.1 Nitrospirota bacterium
CCGTCATCCCCGAATGATCTAATCGGGGATCCAGAATTACACAAGGCAGAGACTGGATTCCCGCTCAGAGTCGCTGCGGGAATGACGAAAATAGAACCAAATTTGCCGCCTTCTGATTATACAAACTTACCACCTTCTCGATATTCTGGAGGATACTCTCTTTCGCGTTTACAATGAAGATCCTGTCCTGGACGGCAAACAACTCACGTTCCAGACGAATGACGGGCGGGGGATAAGCAAGCCGATGTGCAAGCTCCGCTTCGAACAGGGGCACGATCTTGTCCTTCATCCGGAGCTCGGTGTCCATGAGGAAGACTGCGATGGCGGGAGAAAGGTCCGTGACCCTATCGAGGAACGCGGCGATCTCACTGTCGTATATCTGCTTGGGCGGCGAGGATTTTACTTCCGCATAGAAGAGTGAGCCGTCGAACTTGGCAATTACGTCGTAATCGCCGCCTATCGCGGGCCGCCTGAACTTCACACCCCATATTGTTTCAGCTTCGAACTCGCGTTTGAGCAATTCGGCCACATACCATTCGAGCGTTTCGCCAAAGCTCCCGATCGGTCCCTGAACGAGCGTGTAGCTCCCCACTCTTTTCTTGATCAGCTTGATTGACAGGAGATAGTCGAGATATTCTTTGGTAATGGCTGGCGTAGCATACCGGGTCACCTGTTCGAGGGTGAACGACTTCTGGTGCTTGATCACGTCCCGGAGAAAGAGCCTGAAAGAATATTTCTGCAGTTTCTCGTAATATTCCGCGAGGTAGTTTTTTGATGGGATGAGGAGATCGTCGGCGGGTTCCTTCTTATATATAGTAAAGCCCCGGCGCCGAAGGAGCATGGGGAGTCCGGGCGACTGCCGCTTGAGGGCCCTGCGGAGGCGTTTCACCTCGGCCCTCAGGAAAGTGAGTTCTTCCAAGGTGTTTGCGTTATCCGTGGTCACAACGTGTTTCATGTTTCGTAGGCCGCTTGAACGAAGGATGTCTAGGGAAAGTATAGCAGAGAGAGGATGCCGGGAGAAGCGGGAAGGGCAGTTATTGCAGCACGATCCGCACGTCGAGCGCGGCGGCGCCCCGCGCGTAGACGCGTACGGGGTTCAGGTCGATCTCCTTGATCTCGGGATGGTCGGTCAGGAGTTTCGACAGGTTGGTGATGATCAGGTGGACCGCCTCCTCGTCGAGCGGCGGGCTGCCGCGGAAGCCCTTCAGAAACATCCCTGCCCTTGTTTGGGAGATCATGTCAATCATTTCTTCGTGGGAAAGAGGCAGTATCCCGAAGACCGCGTCCTTGAGCGCCTCGACCCATACACCGCCGAGGCCGAAAGCCACGGAAGGGCCGAATTGCCCATCGCGCAGGCCACCGATCAACAGCTCGAGGCCCTGCGGCATCATTTTTTCGATCAGGAAGGAATGGATGACCGCTCCCGGAACGCGGGACGAGATCATGTTTCTCATCGTCATGACGGAAGAGGAAAGCCCGGCGCTTGTCGTGATGTTCAGCATCACGGCGCCGGCATCGGTTTTGTGCAGGATCTGAGGGGAAACGGCCTTGAGCACCACGGGAAAGCCCAGGGTCTCGCCTGCGGTGACGATGGCTTTCTGGTCTGCGGGATCTGTCAGAACGTAACGCGGCACAACAATGCCGACCGAGCGCGCAAGCTCCTTGGCCTCATGTTCGTAAAGCGCCTTGCGGCCTTCTTGTAACGCTGCCTGTATGATATTGTGAGGAGTTGTCATCTCGTTCTCAAGACAAACATACCTTTTAGATACTAAAGAATCTGATTCTACTCAAAACGGCAATAAATTTTCTCGCAATGGCCAAGAAGAGGGCCACACTGAGACGCGAAGAAACAAGCTCGCAAAGAGAGACTAATCGATTCGTTTTATAGACCCAAGACTTAAAGGTTTTCTTGGCGTGATTCCCTAAGTGGCCGCTTTTCTTTCATAGGCCATTGCGGCTTTGCGAGAGACGCCTTTAGCTTTAATCTTTTTGTTCCGGTTTGTCCGGGTTAGGAGCAAGGGGGAATAGGGAAGAACGGGGGAAATGGAACGAGCACATAATCTTTATAACCGTCTGACTCTTTGGCCCCGATCTTAATTCTCCCTTTCGCTTTTCACTTCCCCCTTTCTCCCTATAGGTTTCGACGTTATTCGCAGTTCCTTTGGTATGTCGCCTTCCGGAGCGCCGCAAGCGCCCGGACAGCCCGCTCAGGCGACGGATACACCGGGATGCCAAGCTTCAAGAGTGCATGCATTGCTTCCTGCGTATAACCCAGTCCCTGCAGGACGCAGCAGGTGACGGGTTTCTTCGCCTCATGGCATGCGCGGGCGATAATTCCTGTCGCTTCCTCGGACACTGTCGTCGATCCCATGAGCACGATCACGACAGCAGCGTCAAAATGCGGCAAAGCTTCCCTGAGCGCAGTGTCGTAGTCCTCATTGGTCCCGCTGCCGGTAATATCGATGGGGTTGCTGGTGACGAAGAACGAGGGGAATGCCCGGCGAAGCCGGGCCCTCACCTCCGGGGGCGTTCCGGGCATCGTGAACCCATCCTGCTGGGCCTGGTCCGACGCGGCGACGGCCATGCCGCCGCCGTTCGTCACCACGAGGAGCCGGTTTCCCACGCAGGGATAGTCCATGAGCGCCACGGCTTTCGCAGCGTCGATCATATGGTCGAACCCGAAAGCTTCAACGGCCCCTGCCTGTCTGAAAGCGGCCTGGTACAGCCCATACGATCCGGCGAGAGTTGCCGTGTGCGAGGCCACCGCAGCCGCCCCCAGTTCATGCTTCCCGGCTTTCCAGATAACGAGCGGTTTCCGCTCGGCAAAAGCCTTTGCCGACCTCAGAAACTTTCTGCCGTCAGCCACGGATTCCATATACATCGCGACCGCGCCCGTCTTCGGGTCATCGGCAAAATAGTCAAGCGCATCGGCATCGTCCACATCCAGCCGGTTGCCGTAGTTCACGGCCTTGGAGATCCCGATCCCATCGCGGGCAAGGGCCTCCATCAGAATAACGGTGATGGCGCCGCTCTGCGAGATGATCGAGAGCCGGCCGATCGCGGGCCTCGATACGCGCTCCCGGGAGACAAAAAAACTGTCGAGGCCGTTGTCCGTATTGTACACCCCGAGGGCATTCGGGCCGATGACCCGGATGCCGTAGCGCTTCGTTTTTTCGGCGATCCGCTTCTGCATACGGACGCCCTCCGCGCCCGCCTCGGCAAACCCGGAGCTTATGAGGATGATCCGGCGTATTCCTTTTTCGGAGAGGTGGTCGATCTCCTGTTCCACGAGCGCGGCGGGAAGGGCAATGATGGCCAGGTCTATTTCCTCGGGGACCGCCTTGATGGAGGCGTAACATCGGTGGCCGAGGAGCGTCTCGTGCTTCGGATTCACGGGATAGACCGCCCCGTTGAAATGGGAAAGGTTCTCAAGGATGGCGGTGCCGGGCTTCGTGGGCTTGTCCGTTGCGCCGATCAGGGCGACGGTCCTGGGATAGAAAAAGCCGTGGAGGTCATGGGGCATGATAAAAAATAGCATTTCCTCCACCGGATGTAAAGGCTATTTATAAATCGGCACGATTTAATTAAAATATAATTTCATGCTACCTGCATTATACGGCGCTCGAAGGCTGTAATATTAATTTATTGAGCAAGAGACAAGTCCATTTCATAAAATGCTTTTTCTCCATCATCAGTTATGGTATGATGCCGCCGTTGGTTACAATTCAGGTGAATAGGTAGAAGGCTGAAGGCGGCACTTCAGCCGTCAGCCTACAGTCTGAGCACCCGAGTAGTTACCATAATTTATTTATGATCAATCCATTTCCAACCATCCATCCCATCTACGGGATCTTGTTCTTTTACGGGGCCTCATTCCTGGTCCTGAGCTTCTCTATCGGCATAAAAGACATGAAGGGGAGCAACTTGCGGATCGCGGACAGTCTGTGGCTGTTGGCGATATTCGGCCTTGTGCACGGCGTCCGTGAGATCGTGGAGATTTACCCGCGCCTCGAGGGAGACCATTTGCTCCTGGATGAGCTGTTTTACTTAGAGATCATTTCCACTGTTCTGCTGACCGCCTCCTACCTGTTTCTTCTGCAGTTCGGTCTGTCACTTTCCCTTGAAAATAAGCGTAAGCGGCGGATGTGGACAGTGGGGACCTATGCCGCTCTCTGCATCACCCTGATTTTATTCCTGGACCTGTACGGTCTCAACTCGAAAATGCTGACCATTCGGCAGGCGCAGATCGGAATACGAAACACCTTCGGCCTCATCGGGGGATTGGCGGCCGCCTATGGGCTGATCAGGTATTCGTATTCCAGCGAGATGAAGAAATTGTCCCTTTCCATTACGCGCAATATCTATTACGCGGGGATCGTTATGGCTGCTTATGCATTTTTTACTTCTTATGTTTTCGTCGCTATAGCCCGTTTCTTGAATGTCTCTCCCGAGTTGTTCCGGGGAATAGCGGCGGTTCTGATAACGTACTTCATCATGAAGGCGCTGAACGTTTTTGATATCGAAACGAGGTTGAGAGTCGAGGATCAGGCGAGGGCCCTTGTGCAGGCCGAGAAGCTGGCCTCACTCGGGCAGCTTGCGGCCGGCATTGCCCATGAGATTAACAATCCCTTGACCAATGTGTCCCTGGAAATCCAGATGCTCAGGAACGAGCTGGGCGGCGATTGCGGACAGCTGATAAGGGAGCGGTTTAATAACATGGAAAAGCATGTAGACCGGGCTGCCGTGATCGCTCAGGAACTCCTGCAGTTTTCCCATAAGCGGGAAGCGGAGTTACTTCCTCTGAATATCAACGAGGTGATAACCAACGCGCTTGCGCAGATGAAGCATAAACTGCGGACAGTTGTTATTGAGCGGGACAGAACGCTGGTCCCTGATGTCATGGGAGATCGGGGAAAGCTCGAACAGGTTTTCATCAACATTCTGTCCAATGCCGTGGATTCCATGCCGGAAGGCGGCACGATTTCCATCTCCACCCTGCTGCGGGAGGGCATGGTTGAGGCCAGTGTGGCGGACACGGGGACCGGGATCGCAAGCGAGAACCTTTCGAAGGTTTTTGAACCTTTTTTCACGACGAAAGAGATCGGCTCGGGGACCGGACTTGGTCTTTCCATATGCTACGGCATCATCAAACAGCATCAGGGCAGCATTGATCTTTCCAGCATCGTCGGCCAGGGCGCGACGGTCACCATAAAAATTCCGGTAACCAATCAGGTGGATAGGCTGAAGGCCGAAGACTGAAGGTATTTGAATAGGCGGAAAGCAAAGAATAGACTGAAGGCCGAAGACTGATGGTCCCACCCTTTAGCCCCCAGACTTACAACCTTCAACCTGAATAGCTCGTTTCAAGCAGGGAGTGATATGGAAAAAATATTAATTGTCGATGACGACGAAGACCTCAGGACAAAGATGTCGAAGTTCCTGGGCGGTGCGGGATACGAGACACAGATGGTGTCTTCCGGGAGGGAGGCGGTTGAGAAGGCTTCTGACGAGGATTTTGACGTGGTCCTGCTCGACCTGATCATGCCGAAAATGAGCGGCTCCGATGTTCTTATTGAACTGAAGAGGGTCAGCCCCCGGTCGAAGGTCATCATGATCACGGCCTTCGCGACCATCGATAATGCGGTGGATGCCATCAAGCGGGGCGCCAGTGATTACGTGACCAAGCCCTTTAAAATAGATGATCTTCTGATGCGAATAAAGCGTGTCCTTGAAGAGACGCGGGTCGACTCCAGCTCCATAAAGGGGGATTTCGATAACGTCATGAATTCCTTGTCCAACTCGATCAGGAGAACTATCATCCAGCTGATATCACAGAGAAAGACCATGCGCCTCACGGATCTCGCCAAAGAGCTTAATATTGCCGATCCTCCGAAGGTGCTCTTTCACCTCAAAATATTGAAGGAGGCCGGGATCCTGCAACAGGGCACGGACAAATCCTATTCCCTCACCCCTGAAGGTTTCAAGGCCCTTGAATGTCTTAAGGTTAATAAAAAAATACTTTCGTGAGTGAAGGCCCAACATGGGAATAACGATTCCTCAATGAAATCCATTATTGCGCTGAGCCGCAAAGGAAAGCAATACGGTACAAGGCAAGGCGGTGCAGTGTTTTGGATTTATCACCAAGATTGACCTAAGATTTGAGACATTGACTTTCTCTGCGCCCTTTGCGGTTTTGCGCGAGACAGACGTCTGTAGTTGCTGTTCAGCTTATCTACGAATGAACCCAAAAAACTGTGTGCTCTGCCACCGATAACCAGCGCCTATTCGTAAAACCTTCCTATCTTGCTAATCTCGCAAATCTCGTCTAATTGATTCGATATAAGGGCCAGTTGCACAAACCCTGTTTCTGTCGCTCTGAACAAAGCTAAGGATCTCTCAGCGAATTGGGAATGCAAAGTTCCTCGCTGCGCTCAGAATGATATTTTGACCTAAGACCTAACAGGCTATTTGTGTAACAGGCCCATAAGCGGCAAATAACCAATATCGGGGTGATTACACCAACTCCACAGTTAAATAATATTTTAAAGGTATTAACCACATATAAAATAATATTTAAATAACCATTTGAAAAATAAAGTAATTTTCGATGCGCAAAGAATTAAATAACAGCATGTTGTGAACTCAATAAAGCATTGTTGCAAAAAATCTAATATTAGAGATGCGAAATTGGCATTTGTCGTGCATAAGCATGCAACAGAAAATGATGCCATTCCTTCCCCCGACTGATATGGCGTCGTTTTTATTATGGCAGGCAGGCTTTAAGAAATTCATTTTTCGATTCAAGGAGGAGATTAAAAAAACTTTGTCTCATTCGTGTTTTAGTTGAAGAAGCACGACAACGAGAGAAGCATAGTCACAAAGCATGTGGCACTGATACCTGCTGATTTAATGAAGATTCTCACAGATAATACTTTTCTGTATCAGTGAAAATCGTCTTTCTTATCGGCTTTGATCCGTGTCAAAGTTTCGGCTTGTGTGTTGACTCATCTGCAATGTTAAGCATTTTCAACTTTTATACGAAAGAATCAAAACATTCTAAAGCAAGGCGCCAGAATAGAAAGATGTATGCAGCGTAGTGGTCAGGCCACATGAATCAGGCCTGATACACCCTGCTCTTGCGAAAACGCGGGTGCAGGCAGGATTCCAATCCTAAAACAATATAAAGGAGAAGCAACATGTATGTAAAAAAGAACTTAATGCTATGGGCAGCCGCTCTTGTCCTCGCGTTGCCGCTTATGTTCACGGCCAGCGCAGGGGCGGGAGTCACCGCATTGCCCGGAACGTTTAATACCGACGGCGCTATACACGATGCGACGTCCGGCCAGTGGGTGTTGCCGTCGAGCTTCTATTGTATAGCGACGCCGTCTGGCTTTACCCCGACGACCGGAGACCTTACCGGCCACGACGCGGTAAGGCGCGATGACCTCGCGACGACTTGCGACCCTACAAAGTCTTTCTGCACCACCTGTACGATTTCGTCTACGACTGTTAAGAATGCCATAAAATATTCCGACTATCCGACAAATACAGTTCTCAGAACCATCACTGACTGTGTGGCTCACGGGTATGCCTGGAGCGGCTACTCCGGTGCTTGCGGCGCGTCCGCCTGGACAACCGACGACCCGGATAGCAGCCCGTTGCCGTACTATACTGACCACAAGGGCTGCGTCAGATGCCACAACAAGGACTATATCAACAGCGGCACCCACGCCGGCGACAACTGGGCCATAAAGGACACCTACCTCAATGGCGGCCACAAAAATATGTCCAGGCCGATCGACGGTAAGAAATGGGGAATGCCGGGCGTCACTGATTCCAGCCTGTTCACAGGCGATGCGTCCCATGCCGCTCTTAGCCTTGACGGGTCCTTCTCAGCGCTCTGGACACAGGAAGACTACCCGACGCTGCCGATCAACTGGGCCACCGGCAAGGTAACGGGCGGTTACTGCGGTACTGCCCTCGGCGTTACCGGAAGCGGTGATGTTCCGGATCTGACTGCTTGCCCGACATGCGAGTCCCCCGTAATGGGGAATGGCGGGGCCGGCTATCCTTTGAACTACCCGACCCAGGCGATTTGCGAAGCAGCAAAGAAGCCGTCTACCGGCCTGCCAGGCTACGTATGGACGCCGTCCGCAGACTACCAGTTGTACTGGATTTACGGCGGCGCTGGTCTTGAAGGCGGTCCCTCCATGATGGAGCCGGGAACTCAGCAGTACAAGTGCGGCCGCTGCCATACGACCGGCTGGTCGGGCAATAACCTGACTGACGCCGCAGTTGCGACCGCATCCAAGCACCCCTGGAGCGACGGTCTCCCGATCGGCACTAATGTCATAGGCGGCGCGACGAAGGTCACCAAGACTTCCACGTCAACTTCTTATGATTATTCTTCCTGGGACCAGTGGGGCATCGAGTGCTCCCGCTGCCACATCGCGACAAAGGGAGAGCCTTCCACGGGCAAAGACGGTCCTAACAGCAGCGGTCATCCGCAGTTCCCCGCGGCAACGACCAAGGGCGGCGACATAGTGGCCCTCTGTATGAACTGCCACAGGCAGGAAAGCGACACGAAGCCGAGAGGTAACTCCGGCACGTTTGTCACCCTGGCGGCGCCTACCGTTACCAATGCCGCGGATGCTAACATGATACCGTTTACCAACAAGCAGCAGCAGCCTGACGGGTTCGCGCATCATCCGGACGGCAACGAGTTCCTGAACAGCCCGCATGCGAAGTTCACCGGGAAATTTAAGGACATCGGCTGCCCGCCGTATGCGATCAATGGATATGCATCGTATACTACTGCTTTAGGTATTGGGCAGAGTGAAGCACTTAACATCCTGACCCCCGGCGCTCCGGACGCGACGGCCTGCACACCGGGTCAGATGAATCTTGACGGTTTGACGACAACCTCACTCTACGCGAGCAAATTCGCGCAGGCGTCAAAACTCATACTTGAACCTCGCACCGGAGCCCCCGCAGCCGTAACCACTGCACCCGTTTCCGACAGCGTGGCGGGTTCCTGCAGTGTGTGTCACGATGTCCACCAGCCGCTCAATAATAACGTAGCTGGCATGAGCAAGAGCTTGAAAACGGAGTGTATTGAGTGTCACTCGAGTGCGAATGCTGCAATGACGGCACTCACTCCCCAGGTTGATCTTGCAATAATCAACCACCCGGCCGGAGCGGGCACGCCTCTGGCGGAAGGAAATGACGCCTGCACGGTCTGCCATCAGCCCGCAGGGGTCAAGCACGTCTGGAGGATAAGCACCGATGCAAATTACAGGATGTTCGGTGACTATACGCACGTTGATCCTCCGAGCGGCAATCCCGTCACGGCGAACCTGAAAGACGACGGTACGGGCTACATGGCGCTTTATGTCGACATCGACAACGCATGCGGCCAGTGCCACGGCGGCGGAGTGTCACAATCGAACGCCACAACTACGACGACCGCGGCCATCGCGGGCAAGACGTATAGTGTGATCGTTGCCGACGTGACAGGCATCGAATCCGGCAAGGAGATTGTAATCGCCGGAGCAGGCGTCGCCGGAGCAGACTTCAAGACCATAATCGCGTCGGTGGACGCAGTTACGAAGACAGTATATTTGACCTACGCCACCCCGGCGGTCGCTTCGGCGGCTTCAGGCGCGGCAGTAACCGTGGCCGGCAACCCCACACACAACGGCGCAATGTACAAGACCAGGGCGCAGTTGGCCGCGCAAGCCGCAAACATGCATAGCGTCAGTGCTCCGCCGGTTCCTGTAACGTGCACGGAAGCGGTAAATACAGCTCCGGTCGCGGCACATGGAGCGGTAACGGTAAGCGGTTACACGGTATCCTTTGCTGACGCGAGCACCGATGCTGAAGGTATCGCGGCAGGCGGCATTACCGTAAACTGGGGCGACGGTACGACATCGAATGGGAATGCGCTCTCCACGTTCGCGCATACCTACGCTTCGATGACGAAGACCTACACGATCAAGCATTCCGTAACGGATGCGGGCGTTGCGAGTGTTTGTAAGG